>JASHQP010000213.1 GCA_030039095.1 Streptosporangiaceae bacterium | reverse complement strand
GCGCGGCGGTCCCGGCGGGCGATCGCGCGGCCCGCCCCGACACCGCGGCCCGCCCCGACACCGCGGCGATCTGGGAGTCGCTGAGCCGGGGCGAGGATCCCACCTAGCGCAGCTGCCACCACCTCCACCCAGACCCTGACAGGGCGGATACGGCGCCTGACCTGGTGCTTAGTGGCACAAGCTAGGCTTCGGGGTGGATAATGCTGGCAGGATCGCGGAGGTGATCGGTGAGCGCAGGGTCTCGAGTTCGCCCGGGCCGCCGGGTCGATGCGGTGGCCGAGAGCGTCCCGCGGCCCGGCAGGCAGTCGCTGGTGAAGCTGGTGACCCGCCTGATCACGGCCCAGGCCGTCGCGTCGGCGGCGATAGGGCTTTCCTTCGGCCGCAGGCACATCCCGTCGATCATCATCACCCTGATGGTGGTGGTGGCGCTGCTCGGGCTGGCCGCGATGTCCCGTTCCGCCACTCAGGTGGCGTGGATGGTCGCGATCGGCTTCGAGACCGCGTTCGTCATGTGGGGGCTCATCAGGTTCATCACCTCCCGCTACATCGGCGGCACGCTGTTCGGGATGATCGCGCTGGGGGTGCTGCTGCATCCCGCGGTGGCCCGCGCGTTCAGCGGCGCGCCGGCGCAGGCCGAGGGCCCGGTCGAGGCCGGGGCGGACGCGCTCGGCGGCCGTGCGGCCGGCTGATGCCGGGGCCGCAGAGGCAGGGCCCGTGCGTCACCGCTTAGGTACGCTCGCTACCATCGTGGGCGCAAGGCATCCCACCCGAGGGGGCGGCAGAACCGCGTGAGCGTGCTCGACGAGATCCTCGAGGGAGTACGTGCCGACCTCGCGGCACGACAGCGGGCTGTCCCGCTGGACCACCTGAAGGAGGCGGCGAGCAAGGCGCCCGCGCCACGCAGTTGCATGGCCGCGCTCAAGGGCAGCGACGTCGCCGTCATCGCCGAAGTCAAGCGCGCCAGCCCGTCCAAGGGCGCGATGGCCGCGATCGCCGATCCGGCCTCGCTGGCCATGGATTACGAGGCCGGCGGCGCCCGGGTCATCAGCGTCCTCACCGAGCCGCGGCGGTTCGGCGGCAGCCTGGATGACCTTGCCGCGGTGCGCGAGGCCGTGAAGGTGCCGGTGCTGCGCAAGGACTTCATCGTCAGCTCGTATCAGCTCTGGGAAGCGCGGGCCTACGGGGCGGACATGGTGCTGCTCATCGTGGCCGCGCTGGAGCAGAACGCGCTCGTCTCGCTCGTCGAGCGCGCGATGTCGATCGACCTCGTGCCCCTGGTCGAGGTGCACACCGAGGATGAGCTGGACCGCGCGCTGGAGGCGGGGGCGAGGGTCCTCGGCGTCAACGCGCGGAACCTGGCCACGCTGGAGGTCGACCGCAGCGTGTTCGGGCGGATCGCCGCGCGGGTGCCCGAGGGCATCATCAAGATCGCCGAGTCGGGGATACGCGGCCCGCACGACCTGCTGGCCTACGCGGCAGCGGGCGCGGACGCCGTGCTCGTCGGCGAGAGCCTCGTGACCGGCAAGGACCCGCGCTCCGCGGTCGCCGACCTGGTGACCGCCGGCTCCCATCCGGCGCTGCGCGGGGACAGGGGTTGACGGCCACCACCGCCGCCGGAGCCGCGATACCCGATGCGAGCGGGCACTTCGGGCGGTACGGCGGCAGGTTCGCGCCCGAGGCGCTCATGTCGGCTCTGGAGGAACTGACCGCCGCCTACCTGTCGGCCAAGGACGATCCGGCGTTCCAGGGCGATCTGGGCACGCTGCTGCGCGACTACGCGGGCCGGCCCACGCTGCTCACCGAGGTGCCGCGGTTCGCCGCCGAGGCGGGCGGCTGCCGGGTATTCCTGAAGCGCGAGGACCTCGCGCACACCGGCTCGCACAAGATCAACAACGTCCTCGGGCAGGCGCTGCTCACCCGGCGCATGGGCAAGACGCGGATGATCGCGGAGACCGGGGCCGGCCAGCACGGCGTGGCGACCGCGACCGCGGCGGCGCTGCTCGGCCTGGGCTGCACGGTCTACATGGGCGAGGAGGACACCAGGCGGCAGGCGCTGAACGTGGCCCGGATGCGCATGCTCGGGGCCGAGGTGACGCCGGTCGCGACCGGCAGCCGGACGCTGAAGGATGCCATCAACGAGGCGTTCCGCGACTGGGTGACCACGGTCGAGACCACCCACTACTGCATCGGGTCGGTCATGGGCCCGCACCCGTTCCCCGTGATGGTCCGCGACTTCCAGCGGGTGATCGGCGTCGAGGCGCGCGAGCAGGTGCTCGCCGCCGCCGGGCGCCTCCCGGACGCCGTGATCGCGTGCGTCGGCGGCGGGTCCAACGCGATCGGAGCGTTCCACGCGTTCATCCCGGACGAGGGCACGGCGCTGATCGGCTGCGAGGCGGGGGGAGAGGGGCTCGCCACCGGCCGTCACGCCGCAACGCTGGCGGGCGGCTCCGCCGGGGTGATCCACGGCATGCGGACCTACCTGCTCCAGGACGACGACGGGCAGACCCTCGAAACACACTCGATCTCCGCTGGCCTGGACTACCCGGGGGTCGGGCCCGAGCACTCCTGGCTGCACGACACCGGGCGGGCCAGCTACCGCGCGGTGACCGACGCGGAGGCGATGAACGGGTTCTCCGTGCTCTGCCGGACCGAGGGCATCATCCCGGCCATCGAGTCCGCGCACGCGCTCGCCGGTGCGCTGCAGATCGGGCCGGAACTCGGCCGCGACGCGGTGCTGCTGGTGAACCTGTCCGGCCGCGGCGACAAGGACGTGGACATCGCGGCGCGCTACTTCGGCCACGTGACCGGGCCGGCCCGGTGAGCGCGGTCGCCGGCGCGTTCGGCAAGGCCGCGGCGGAGCACCGGGCCGCGCTCGTCGGTTACCTGCCGGCCGGCTTTCCCTCGGTCCCGGGCGCGATCGGCGCGGCGATAGCCATGGCCGAGGCCGGGGCCGACATCGTGGAGATCGGCCTGCCGTACTCCGACCCGCTGATGGACGGCCCGGTGATCCAGGAGGCCACCCGGCGGGCCCTGGCAGCGGGCACCCGGGTCGCCGACGTGCTGCGCACGGTCGAGGCGGTAGCGGGCGCGGGCGTGCCCACGCTGGTGATGACGTACTGGAACCCGGTCGACCACCACGGCGTGCCCTCCTTCGCCGCCGACCTGGCCGCCGCCGGGGGCAGCGGGCTGATCACCCCCGACCTCACCCCGGAGGAGGCCGGGCCGTGGCTGGACGCGGCCGCGGAGCACGGGCTCGACCCGGTCTTCCTCGTCGCGCCGAGCTCATCCGGCGACCGGCTCGAGCTGATCACCTCGGTCTGCCGCGGGTTCGTGTACGCGGCCTCGCTGATGGGAACCACCGGAGCCAGGGATGCCGTGGGCAGCCAGGCGGCCGGGCTGGTGCGCCGGACCAGGGAGTGCACGAGCCTGCCGGTTGCGGTCGGGCTCGGCGTCCGCGACCGGCGCCAGGCCGCCGAGGTGGCCGGCTTCGCCGACGGCGTGATCGTGGGCTCCGCGTTCGTTTCCCGGCTGCTCGACGCCCCGGACGAGCGTTCCGGCATCGCCGCCGTCCGTGACCTGGCTGCCGGTCTCGCCTTGGGGGTGCGAGAGCCCGCCGGGGCGTCACGTTCTGTCCCGTGACCTGGGGGATCGCCTTCCAGGAAACTTTCTCGTTACAATGAGGACCGGGCGGTGGGGCCTGCGTTCCCGCCCCGCCCGCTCCGAGGGCCAAAGTCGTCCCGTCCCACCAGGGCCAATGTCGTCCCGACCCGCAGCAGCTGATCGAGACGACAGGAGTATTGATGGCCCCAGCTGGACCTTCTGCGAGCCAGGGACTCTACGACGCCAGCTTCGAGCACGACGCCTGCGGCGTCGGCTTTGTTGCTGACCTCCCGGGCCGCCGCAGCCACGAGATCGTGGCGCAGGCACTGACCGTCCTGCGGAACCTGGATCACCGGGGTGCCAAGGGCAGCGACCCGGACACCGGCGACGGAGCCGGGATCCTGACCCAGATCCCCGATGAGCTGTTCCGCGCGGTATGCGGGTTCGCGCTGCCGGAACCCGGGCACTACGCGGCCGGGATGGTGTTCCTGCCGCCCGGCGCGGGCGACAGGGCCGCCGCGATGGCCGCGGTGGAGCGCCTCGCCGCGCTGGAGAACCTGACGGCCCTGGGCTGGCGGGACGTTCCGCACATCCCAGGCAATTGTGGCCAGGGTGCCCGGGCCGTGCTGCCTCACCTGGCGCAGCTGTTCGTCGCCTCGGCCGGCGGCGAGGGCGGCCTTGCCCTGGATCGGCGCGCGTTCTGCCTGCGCAAGCGCGCGGAGCACGAGGCCGGGGCGTACTTCGTGAGCCTCTCCTCCGCGACGATCGTCTACAAGGGGATGCTCACCGCGCCCCAGCTCGGGCGCTTCTACCCGGACCTGGCCGATCCCCGGTTCTCCTCCGCGCTGGCGCTGGTGCACTCGCGCTTCTCGACGAACACGTTCCCGTCCTGGCCGCTGGCCCATCCCTACCGGTTCATCGCCCACAACGGCGAGATCAACACGATCAGGGGAAACCGCAACTGGATGCGGGCCCGCGAGGCCCTGCTGCACACCGAGTTGCTCGAACGCGACGCCGAGGGGCGGGGTCTGGAGCGGCTGCTCCCGGTCCTGGACGAGTCGGCGAGCGACTCCGCCAGCTTCGACGCCTGCCTGGAACTGCTGCACATGGGCGGGCGGTCGCTGCCGCACGCGGTGCTGATGATGATCCCGGAGCCGTGGGAGAACCACGAGCAGATGGACCCCGCGCTGCGGGCCTTTTACCAGTTCCACTCGACCCTGATGGAGCCGTGGGACGGCCCGGCGCTGATCGCGTTCACCGACGGCACGATGATCGGGGCGGTGCTGGACCGCAACGGCCTGCGGCCGGGCCGGTACTGGGTGACCAGCGACGGCCTGGTCGTGCTCGCGAGCGAGGTCGGCGTGCTGGACATCGACCCGGCCACCGTCGTGCGCAAGGGCAGGCTGCAGCCCGGACGGATCTTCCTGGCCGACACGTCGGCCGGCCGGATCATCGAGGACGAGGAGGTCAAGCGCGAGCTGGCCGCCGAGCACCCGTACACCGAATGGCTGCACGCCGGGCTGCTGCACCTCGAAGACCTGCCCGACCGCGCCGGGCGCCCGTCCGGCGGCCACCAGGACGTGCCCCGCCAGCGCGGCCTGCCGCTCGCCACCAGCCAGCAGCTGTTTGGCTACACCGAGGAGGAACTCCGGGTCATCGTGGCGCCCATGGCCCGCACCGGGGGCGAGCCGCTCGGCTCCATGGGCAGCGACACCCCGGTCGCCGTGCTGTCGGACCGGCCGCGCCTGATCTTCGACTACTTCACCCAGCTGTTCGCACAGGTCACGAACCCGCCGCTGGACGCCATCCGGGAAGAGCTGGTCACCTCGCTGGGGTCGTCGACCGGGCCCGAGCACGACCTGTTTCAGCCCGGCCCGGCGTCCTGCCGCCAGATCGTGCTCTCGTACCCGGTGATCAGCCCCAGCGAGCTCGACAAGATCATCCACATCAACGACGGGGGCGACCTGCCCGGCTTCGCGGCGCACGTCGTCGACGGCCGATACCAGGTTGCGGGGGGCGGCGCGGCGCTGCGCCGGCGCCTCGCCGAGATCCGCGCCGAGGTGTCGGCCGCGATCGGCGGCGGGGCACGGCTGATCGTCCTGTCCGACCGCGGCAGCTCGCCCGGCACCCGCCTGGCGCCGATCCCGTCGCTGCTGCTCACCGGGGCCGTGCACCATCACCTGATCAGGGAGCGAACCCGCACCAGGGTCGGCCTGATCGTCGAGGCCGGTGACGCACGCGAGTGCCACCACATCGCGCTGCTCATCGGCTACGGGGCCGCCGCCGTCTGCCCGTACCTGGCGATCGAGTCCGCGCAGGACCTGGTGCGCGGCGGCGCGCTGGACGGGATCACCACACCGAAGGCCGCCGCCAACATGATCAAGGCGCTCGGCAAAGGCCTGCTGAAGATCATGTCCAAGATGGGCGTGTCCACCGTCGCGTCGTACACCGGAGCGCAGATCTTCGAGGCGATCGGGATCGGCGACGAGGTCATCGACGCCTGCTTCGCCGGAACGCCGTCGCGGCTCGGCGGCGTCGGCTTCGACCAGCTCGCGGCCGAGGTGGCGGCCCGGCACGCGCGGGCCTTCCCGGCTCGCGGCGCCGGGCCGGCGCACCGGCGGCTGGAGACCGGGGGCGAGTACCAGTGGCGGCGCGAGGGCGAGCCGCACCTGTTCAGCCCGGAAACCGTGTTCAAGCTGCAGCACGCGACGCGGAGCCGGCGGCGGGAGATCTTCGCCGAGTACACCAGGCTGGTCGACGACCAGGCGGCGCGGCTGATGACGCTGCGCGGCCTGCTCCGGATACGCGGCATCGACGACTGTGCTGGCCCGGGGGGGACGACCCCCCAGGACCCCCCCGCGCCCCACCCGCTGGCTCCCATTCCGATCGAGGAGGTGGAGCCGGTCTCGGCGATCGTGCGCCGCTTCTCCACCGGGGCCATGTCCTACGGCTCGATCTCGGCCGAGGCACACCAGACCCTGGCGATCGCGATGAACCGCCTGGGCGGCCGGTCCAACACCGGCGAAGGCGGCGAGGACCCGGACCGCTACACGCCCGACCCGAACGGCGACCTGCGCCGGTCCGCCGTCAAGCAGGTCGCCAGCGGCCGGTTCGGCGTGACCAGCGAGTACCTCGTCAACGCCAGCGACCTGCAGATCAAGATGGCCCAGGGGGCCAAGCCGGGGGAGGGCGGCCAGCTTCCGGGGCACAAGGTGTACCCGTGGATCGCCCGGACCAGGTACTCGACCCCCGGCGTCGGGCTGATCTCGCCGCCGCCGCACCACGACATCTACTCGATCGAGGACCTGGCCCAGCTCATCCACGACCTGAAGAACGCCAACCCGGCGGCGCGGGTGCACGTCAAGCTCGTGGCCGAGGTCGGGGTGGGTACGGTCGCCGCCGGGGTGTCCAAGGCACACGCCGACGTGGTGCTGATCTCCGGGCACGACGGCGGCACCGGTGCGGCGCCGCTGACCAGCATCAAGCACGCCGGAGCGCCGTGGGAGCTCGGCCTGGCCGAGACCCAGCAGACGCTGCTGCGCAACGGTCTGCGGGACCGGATCGTGGTGCAGGTCGACGGGCAGCTGAAGACCGGGCGTGACGTGATCATCGCGACGCTGCTCGGTGCCGAGGAGTTCGGCTTCGCCACCGCGCCGCTGGTGGTGGCGGGGTGCGTGCTGATGCGCGTCTGCCACCTGGACACCTGCCCGGTCGGCGTGGCCACCCAGAACCCCGAGCTGCGCAAGCGGTTCACCGGGCGGCCCGAGTTCGTGGTGACGTTCTTCGAGTTCCTGGCGCAGGAGGTGCGGGAGTACCTGGCCGCGCTGGGATTCCGCAGCCTGGACGAGGCCGTCGGCCACGCCGAGCTCCTGGACACCGCGGCGGCGGTCGAGCACTGGAAGGCGGCGGGCCTGGAGCTCGCCCCGGTGCTGCACGTGCCGGCGCTCGCGGCGGGGGCCGCGCGGCACGCGGTCACTCGCCAGGACCACGGCCTGGACCGCGCGCTCGACAACACTCTCTGCCAGCTCGCCGAGGGGGCCATCGCCGACGGGACGCCGGTCACGCTCGAGCTGCCGGTCCGCAACGTCAACCGGACCGTTGGCACCATGCTCGGCTACGAGGTGACGAGGCGGTGGGGCGGCCAGGGCCTGCCCGACAACACGATCGACATCTCCCTGCGCGGCTCGGCCGGCCAGTCGTTCGGCGCGTTCCTGCCCAGCGGCGTGACGCTGCGGCTGGCCGGGGACGCCAACGATTACCTGGGCAAGGGCCTGTCCGGCGGGCGGATCATCGCCGCGCCGGACCCGTCAGCGGTGTTCGCGGCCGAGCAGCAGGTGATCGCCGGCAACGTGATCGGGTACGGAGCGACCAGCGGCGAGATCTTCCTGCGCGGCGTCGTCGGCGAGCGGTTCTGCGTGCGGAACTCCGGCGCCACCGCGGTCGCCGAGGGCACCGGTGATCACGGCTGCGAGTACATGACCGGCGGGCGGGTGGCCGTGCTCGGCCCGGTCGGCCGGAACTTCGCGGCCGGCATGTCCGGCGGCATCGCCTACCTGCTCGACCCGCACCAGGGACGTGTGAACCTCGAGATGGCCGACCTGGATCCGCTCGACGACGAGGACGCGGCCTTTGTGCTCGGCCTGCTGCAGCGCCACCACGCCGAGACCGGTTCCGCGGTGGCGGCCGGGCTGCTCGCCGACTGGGCGTCGGCGCTCGGCCGGTTCCGGAAGGTGATGCCCAAGGACTACAAGCGGGTCCTGGCCGCTGCCCGCCGCGCCGAGCGCGACGGGCTCGACGTCAACGAGGCCGTCATGGCCGCGTCGCACGGCTGAGGGGGGCTGATCACGATGGCGGACCCGAAGGGCTTCCTGAAGACGGCCAGGCAGACCCCGGCGCGGCGCCCGGTCGACGTCCGGATCCAGGACTGGCGCGAGGTGTACACCGACTTCGGCCGCGGTGAGCTCGAGCGGCAGGCCGGGCGGTGCATGGACTGCGGCATCCCGTTCTGCCACAACGGCTGCCCTCTCGGGAACCTGATCCCCGAGTGGAACGACCTCGTCCGGACCGGCGACTGGCACGCGGCGGCCGAGCGGCTGCACGCGACGAACAACTTCCCCGAGTTCACCGGGCGGCTCTGCCCGGCGCCGTGCGAGTCCGCGTGCGTGCTCGGCATCAACGCCGACCCGGTGACGATCAAGCAGGTCGAGGTCGAGATCATCGACCGGGCCTGGGCCGAGGGCTGGGTCCCGCCGCAGCGGCCGTCGGCGGCCGCGAGTGCCGCGGGCCGGCGGGTGGCCGTGGTCGGCTCCGGGCCCGCCGGGCTCGCCGCGGCGCAGCAGCTCACCCGGGCCGGTCACGCGGTGACCGTGTACGAGCGTTCGGACCGGCCCGGCGGGCTGCTCCGGTACGGGATCCCCGAGTTCAAGCTGGAGAAGCGGCACCTGGACCGGCGGCTGGTGCAGATGCTGGCGGAGGGAACCGTGTTCCGCTGCGGCGTGCGCGTCGGCGTGGACGTGACCGTGGATCGGCTGCGCGACGAGTTCGACGCGATCGTGCTGGCGGGCGGGGCCACCGTGGCGCGCGGCCTTCCGGTTCCAGGAGCGGATCTTTCCGGTGTGCACCAGGCCATGGAGTTCCTGCCGCTGGCCAACCGCGCGGTGGCGGACGGCCTGTCCGGCGGGGGTGCCCTGCGCGAGCCGGCGATCTCCGCCCGCGGGCGGAACGTGGTGATCATCGGCGGCGGCGACACCGGCGCCGACTGCCTCGGCACCGTGCTGCGGCAGGGGGCGGCATCCGTGACGCAGCTGGAGATCATGCCGCGGCCGCCGGAGCACCGCCCGGACAGCCAGCCGTGGCCGACGTACCCGATGATCTACCGGGTCTCCAGCGCCCACGAGGAAGGCGGCGAGCGCGTCTACGCGGTCTCCACCCAGGAGTTCCTGGGCGACGGGGACGGGCGGGTGCGGGCGCTGCGGCTGGTGGAGGTGGAGTCTCCGGCCGGCGGGTTCGCGCCCGTGCCGGGGACCGAGCGCGAGCTCCCGTGCGAGCTGGCGCTGCTGGCCATGGGCTTCACCGGCGCGGACCGTGACGGGCTGCTGACCAGCCTCGGCGTCGAGTTCGACCAGCGGGGCAACGTGGCGCGGGACGGCTCGTACGCGACGTCGGTCCCCGGCGTCTTCGTCGCCGGGGACATGGGCCGCGGCCAGTCCCTGATCGTCTGGGCGATCGCCGAGGGCAGGTCGGCCGCTGCCGCCGTCGACAGTTACCTGGCCGGCGACACCCTCCTCCCGGCCGCCATCCCCCCGACCGCCCGCCCCCTCACGTAGCCGCGTGCTGTGGTGCGCCCCTCGCCCAGCCGCGTGCTGTGGTGCGCTGCCACGATGATCTTGGTCAAAGCACGTCGTCATGGCAGCACGTTTTGACCAAGATCCGCTGAGTTATCAACAGACTTCCGATCTATGCCGAGTTATCCACAGGCTGCGAAATGCCAGTGTGCACGTTGGTGAGCCGTAGCGAGACCAGATAGCCGCGGCGCTCCGTCAGGTGCGCGGCTCCGATTTGCCATCATTCGAGCAGCCATCGAATACGGCCAAACGGAGCTAATCGCACCGCACGCCGGTAACGTCATGAAACATGCCGGCTGCTGTCCTCCCGAGCCCTTCGCGCGGCCTGTGGCATATCGGGCCGGTCCCGGTCCGGGCCTATGCGATCTGCGTCGTTGCCGGCATCGTCGTGGGGCTCTGGATCGCCAGTCGGCGCTACCGTGAGGTCGGCGGGCGTCCCGGCATGATCCTGGACATCGCCACCGTGGCCATCCCGGTCGGTCTGCTCGGCGCGCGCCTGTACAGCGTGCTCACCGACATCAGTTTCTACTTCGGGCAAGGCCACGACTGGATCAACGTCTTCCGGATCTGGGATGGCGGCCTCGGCATACCCGGCGCTGTCGCCGGCGGGGCCCTGGGCGCCTGGGTGGTCTGCCGCAGGGAACGCGTGCGGCTGGCACCCGTGGCGGGCGCGGTCGCCCCCGCGCTCGCGTTCGCTCAGGCGATAGGGCGCTGGGGCAACTGGTTCAACCAGCAGATCTACGGCCGCCCCTCGTCGCTGCCGTGGGCCATCGAGATCTCGCCCGAGCACCGCCTCGCCGGGTACCTGAACTTCGCCACCTTCCAGCCCACGTTCCTCTACGAGTCGCTGTGGGACGCCCTGGTCGGCGTCGCCGTGATCGTGGCCGCACGCCGCCTGCTGCTGTCCGGGGACCGTGCCTTCGCGCTCTACGCCGGGCTCTACGCGTTCGGGCGCTTCTGGACCCAGGGACTCGAGATCAACTACACGCCGCACGCGCTCGGGCTGCGGATCGGCCAGGTCGTGATGATCCTGGTCGTGGCCGGAGCGATCGTCTACCTGTGCCTGACCAGGCATGAGCGGGGACCCGACGTCGTGGCCCCGGCCGGGCGGGACGAGATCGCCACCGGTACCGCGGAACCCGCGCCGGGCTGACGGCCCTGTCGGCCCGGTGCCTGGCGGTCAGCCGAGGCGCAGGATGCGCTCGGCGTTGCCGCGGAGCACCCGTTCCGCCGCGTCCTCGCGGAGTCCGAGTGCCTCGAACTCGGCCAGGCAGCGCTCGGGGGTCAGGAACGGGAAGTCGCTGCCCCAGAGGAACTGCCCCGAAAGCCGCCCGCCCATCTCCCTGACCACCTCGGCCGGGATCCGCCGCGGCGACCAGCCAGAGACGTCGATGTACACGTTGGTCTTGTGCAGCGCCATCGCGATCAGTTCCATGTGCCAGGGCCAGCCGAAGTGCGCGGCCACGATCGTCAGGCCGGGGTGCGCGGCGGCGACAGGGTCGAGCCTGATCGGCTGCGCGTAATCCAGCCTGATGCCCTGACCGCCGGGCTGGCCCGCGCCGATCCCGCTGGTCCCGGTGTGGAACAGGGCGATCAGCCCGTGCTCCTGGCACGCGGCGAAGACCGGCCAGTAAGCCGGGTCGTCCGGCGCGAAGGCCTGCAGCGACGGGTGGAACTTCACCCCGCGCAGGCCATCCGCGGCGATCTGCGCGACCTCGGCGACCGCCGCTTCCCCCTTGTGCGGGTCTACCGACCCGAGCCCGGTGAACACGTCCGGGTACGCGCGGCAGGCGTCGGCCACGGTGGCGTTCGGCACCCTCGGGCGGCCGGTCGCCGTCTCCGCGTCCCAGGCGAGCAGCACCGCCATCACCTCGAGCTCGCGGTACCGGGCCGCGAGTTCGTCGAGGGTGGCTCGCTGCACCGGGGACCGGAAATACGCCTCGGCCGCCTCGACGTAGCCGGCCATGCTGCCGTCCAGCCAGTCGGGCGTGGGCAGGTGCACATGAAAGTCGATGGCGCGCAGCGGCACCGGCTCATCGTAGCCGGTGGCGTCCGCCATGCCGCGGTGCGCGTGCCGTGGCGTCAGGCCGTGGCGTCAGGCCGTGGCGTCAGGCCGTGGCGTCAGGCCGCCCTCCGTGCTCGTCAGTACTTGGGTCCGACGAACTCGTCCAGCCTGGCGACCGCCTCCCGGCGCGCCACGGAGATCGTGGTCGGCTTCGAGAACCGCCAGGCCACCCCGAGCCGGTCGAGCGCTTCCCCGCAGAGCCGGTGGATATCGGCGGACCTGTTGACGAACAGATACCGCGGGTACTCGTAGAAGCGATCGCCGTCCTTCACCGGGCGCCGAACCCGGTTGATGAGCCGGCAGCCGTCCGAATGGAAGAGGCCGCGAGCGAAATCCCCGGGGTGGCTGTCGACGATCTCCTGCTGCCACGGCTCGAGCTCGATTTTGCGCTCGTGTTTCCGCCCCGGCCCATGCTGCGGAAACAGGCAAGGCCAGTGCTTCGACGCGCTCTTGACGTAAGTGCAGGCCACTCCGCTATGCGAGGCGCAGAAGACTTTGGACGACGGCATTACGAGGGACATGGCCTGCTTAGCCAGGGCGATCATTGTCACCGGTGCTGCCGACAGTCTTACTTGCTACACACTGGGTGCCGGAAGCGGGACTCGAACCCGCATGTCCTCTCGGACAGATGCTTTTGAGGCATCCGCGTCGACCTATTGCGCCATTCCGGCATTATATCGTTATGTCACGACAATATGGACAAACCTAAGGAACCATCGTCACCCCGGTGGCTGGGGGTAGGTGCGGCCGAGTAACAATCTACCGGGTCACGATACGCTCGATGGGTGAGCCAGACTCCGTTTCGCGTCGTGATCGCCGAGGATGAGGCACTGATCCGCCTCGACCTCAAGGAGATGCTCGAGGAAGACGGCTACGTCGTCGCGGGGGAGGCGTCGGACGGCGAGGCGGCCGTCAAGCTGACCGAGAGCCTCGAGCCGGACCTGGTGATCATGGACATCAAGATGCCCGGTCTCGACGGGATCTCCGCTGCCGAGCGGATCACCGCCGACCACCTGGCGCCGGTCGTCATCCTCACCGCGTTCTCCCAGCGTGAGCTCGTGCTGCGGGCCAGGGACGCCGGGGCGATGGCGTTCCTGGTCAAGCCGTTCACCAAGGCCGACCTGGTGCCGGCGATCGAGATCGCGGTGAGCCGGTTCCAGGAGTTCTCGGCGCTCGAGACGGAGGTCTCGAGCCTCAAGGACCGGCTCGAGGTGCGCAAGCTGCTCGACCGGGCCAAGGGGATACTCCAGGCCGAGCAGAGGATGACCGAGCCCGAGGCGTTCCGCTGGATCCAGAAGAGCTCGATGGACCGCCGGATGACCATGCGGGCCGTGGCCGAGGAAGTGCTGCAGGCGGCCCAGCCGCCCGCCTCGAAGTCGTTAGACGCTCAGATTGCCGAGGGCGAGGGACCCCGCCGGCAGGCTGCCAGTGGTGGCGACGCTGCCACGGCTGCTGAGAGCGGGCCTGTCACGGCGCCCGAGAGCGGGCCTGCGACGGCGCCCGAGAGCGGGCCTGGCGCGGCAGACCCCGGTGCAGATCGCGAGCCCTGAGCGGGCCGGGGAGAGCTGAAACAAGCGAGCGAGGCCGGGCTGCACAACCCCCGTTTGCAGGCCCGGCTCTCGCCCGCTTGTGCCGCTGCCAGTCCAGGGACGGCAAGCGACCCACAGACGGCAAGCAGGGAGCCCGGGAGAACCTTTGGTGCCATGTCAGCCTTCCCCGGGCCGGCACGTTCTCTACTCGGCTTCACCGGGCTCTGCTGACCACCGTAGCGATGCCGAACCGCGTCGCGCAAAGGCACTGACATTCGTCGGCCGGTATGGGTTGAACATCCCTTAACCTGCGGTGGGCCATGTGTGCGCAGCAAGTGCCGACTTGCGCACGCCCAGAATGGCCGGCCGCCGGGCGGCCCGCTTCCGTCAGGAATGGTAGGCGGGCGGCTTGCCGTCGCCGGGAACCGCGTCCCGGTACAGGCAGGTCAGCCGGGCCGTGCAGACCCGCCGGCCGTTCTCGTCGGTGATCACGATCTCGTAGGTGCACAGCGTGCGGCCGCCGTGCAGCAGCGTGGCGACGCCGGTGACAAGGCCGTGCGCGGCCCCGCGGTGGTGCGTGGCGCTGATCTCGATTCCGAGCGTGGCCCGGCCCGGCCCGGCGCGCAGAGCCGCGCCCAGGGAGCCCAGGCTCTCGGCGAGCACGCACGAGGCGCCGCCGTGCAGCAGGCCGTATGGCTGCGTGTTGCCCGCGACCGGCATCGTGCCCACGATCCGCTCGGGGGAGGCTTCGATGATCTCGATGCCCATGCGGCCCGAGAGCGTGCCCTCGCTCGCCAGGTTGTAGGCAGCCAGGACGCGCTCCTCGTCGCCGGGGGCTCCGCTGCCGGTCGCCGCGTCGCTTGTCACCAGATCGTCTCCCACGGTACCTCCGCGAATTTCTGTCCCGTCCAGGACGAAGCCTAGGAGGCGCAGGTCAGCACCGGCTCGCCGCACCGCCGTACGAATTGCCGGATTGTTCGGCATGCTGCCCGTGTCGGCCCCTACGGCGATCTGGGAAGATTCATTCGGTTTCGCCATACTTGACATAGATTGCTCGCCAGGCCCCAACAATTCGTCATAAAAAGAAGGATCTTTCTGTGTCCAAGGGGGTGACACCGCTGGTTGTTAGCGCTAACAATGCCCTACGGAAGAGGTCCACCCGCACGGACCTCAACGACAGGAGGGCACCCATGCACAACGTGTTACTGCCCAGATTGACTCGGCCGGCCGTCACGGTCGGCGCGGCAGCGGTCCTCGGCATCGGCCTCGTCGGCGCAATGGCCGCGAGCCAGGCATCAGCCTCGCCATCCCATCAGCAGTGCAGCCCCACCGTCTCCAGGGCGCCGTTCGGCAAGACCATCGAGCCGTACACCGGCAAGCTCACCCAGACCTACCGGTACACGCTGACGAACTGCCGCGGCATGCAGATACACCTGCTCAGCTTCGGCGGGATCACCCAGTCGATCGACGTGCCGGGCCGCAACGGGCAGGAGGCCGACGTCATCCTCGGCTTCAAGACGCTGAAGGACTACGTCGACTTTGACAGCCCGCCGGTGACCGTGAACGGCGGCCCTTACTTCGGTGAGACCATCGGCCGCTACGGCAACCGCATCGCCAAGGGCACCTTCAAGCTGCAGCAGCCGAGCGGGCTCGAGACCTACACGCTGCCGATCAACAACGGCGTCAACGACCTGCACGGAGGCCTCGTCGGCTTCGGCGACCACGTCTGGTCGCAGGTCGGCGGCCTGATCACCGGGAAGCAGGCCGGCGTGACCCTCCAGCTGGTCAGCCCGAACGGTGACTCCAGCGGCGCCGTCGGCAGCCCGGGCTGCCCGGACGGCTGCACCGGGTTCCCGGCGCAGATCACCGTGGACGTCACGTACACGCTGAACAACGCCAACCAGTACCGGCTTCACTACAGGGCGGTCAACGACTCGAGCAGCCTCAACACCGTCCTCAACCTGACCAACCACAGCTACTTCAACCTGGCCGGGGAGAACTCGCCCGCGGGTTCGGCCTACGACCAGTACGTGCAGATCAACGCCAACAAGTACACGCCGACGGACACCACCCAGATCCCGCTCGGCACCAACGTCAGCGTCAAGGGCACGCCGTTCGATTTCACGAGGCCGCATACGATCGGTTCCCGGATCGATGACGTCAGCGCGCCGACGCACGCCCCCGCCGCCGACAACCAGTTGCTGCTCGCGCAGGGCTACGACTTCAACTGGGTGCTGAACCGGCAGACGGCCCGCACGACCGGCCCGGACGGCCTGAACCTCGCAGCTCACGCCTGGGATCCCGCCAGCGGCCGTGAGCTGACCGTCTGGACCGACCAGCCGGGCGTCCAGTTCTACAGCGGCAACTTCCTCACCGGGACGCTGGTGGGCATCACCGGCGACACCTACCGTCAGGGCGCGGGCTACACGTTCGAGACCCAGCACTTCCCGAACTCGCCCAACCAGCCCAACTTCCCGACGACCGAGCTGAAGGCCGGCGCGACGTTCAATTCGACGACGGTCCTCGCGTTCTCGTCGAACGGTTCCGGTTGGTAAGTTCCTGACAGGCCCGGCCCCGGTGGCTGCCGTTCCCCCCCTTCGGCCGCCACCGGGGCCGTTCCATGCTCTCTGGACGAGGGCCTGGAACGTATAGGTTGCCCGCCGGTGTCGGACCGGCCCACTAAACTGCCTGCGTGGCGACCAAGCCTGAGGCACCCGCGCGAGGGAAGAGCGACCGTGGCAGCAAGACCCACCACGACCGGCTGCTGCTGCTCGACGGCCATTCCCTGGCCTACCGGGCGTTCTTTGCGCTGCCCGCCGAGAACTTCGCCACCACCACGGGTCAGCCGACGAATGCCGTCTACGGCTTCACCGCGATGCTCATCAACGTGCTGCGCGACGAGAAGCCGACACACGTCGCCGTCGCGTTCGACCGGAGCGAGCCGACGTTCCGGCACGAGCAGTACGTCGAGTACAAGGCGAACCGGCGGGAGACCCCGGCGGACTTCAGGAGCCAGCTCAGCCTGATCTTCGAGGTGCTCGACGCGCTGGGCATCCGGCGGCTGTCGCTGGCCGGGTACGAGGCCGACGACCTCATCGCCACGCTCGCCACCGAGGCGACCGCCGACGACATGGGCGTGCTCATCGTCAGCGGTGACCGCGACGTCCTGCAGCTCGTCAGCGGCGACGTGACGGTGCTGATGACCCGCCGCGGGATCAGCGACATGACCAGGTTCACGCCGGAGGCGGTCGCCGAGAAATACGGGCTGACCCCCGCTCAGTACCCGGACTTCGCGGCGCTGCGCGGCGACCCGAGCGACAACCTGCCCAGCATCCCCGGCGTCGGCGAGAAGACCGCGGCCAAGTGGGTAACCGAGTTCGGTTCGCTGGCGGAGCTCGTCGACCGGGTCGACGAGGTCAAGGGCAGGGCCGGGGATCAGCTGCGTGAGCACCTGGCGGACGTGCTGCGCAACCGGCAGCTCACCGAGCTGGCCAAGGATGTTCCGGTCGGGGCACAGCCCCGCGAGCTGACCTTCGCGCCCTGGGACCGGGAGCAGCTGCACCAGCTTTTCGACACACTGCAGTTCCGGGTGCTGCGCGAGCGGCTCCAGGCGACGTTCCCGAACGGCTTCACCGAATCGGCCGGCGCCACGGGACCGGCCGAGGGCTTCGACGTCGAGGCCGAGGTGCTCGGCCCCGAGGATGTGGCGGAGTGGCTGGCCGAGCACGGCAGCGGCGGGCGAGTCGGCCTGGCCGCGAGCGGGACCTGGGCCCGGGGCACCGGTGTGCTCACCGGCCTTGCGCTGGCCACGCCGGACGGCGGCAACGCGTACCTGGACCCGACCGCGCTGACCGAGGACGACGAGCGGGCGCTGGCGGCCTGGCTCGCGGACGCGCAAACGCCGAAGGCGCTGCACGACGCCAAAGGGCCTATCCACGCGCTTGCCGCCCGTGGTCTCGCGTTCCAAGGCTTGACCAGTGACACTGCTCTGGCTGCCTACCTCGCGCTGCCCGGTCAGCGCTCGTTCGACCTGGCGGATCTGGCCGAGCGCTACGTGAACCGCAGGCTGACCGGTACCGGCGACGCGACCGTGGGCCAGCTTGCCTTCGATACCGACACCGACGGCGACGTCGAGGCGGCGAACGCGCTCGCCCAGCGGGCCAGGGCCACGGCCGAGCTGGCCGATGCGCTGGACGCGGTGCTGCAGCAGCGCGGCGCCACCGACCTTCTCGCCGACGTCGAGCTGCCGCTGGTCGGCGTGCTCGCCGATATGGAGCAGGCCGGGATCGCGGCCGACGTCGACCACCTGGCAGGCATGTCGGCCAGCCTCGGCGGTGAGGTCAAGGCTGCCGAGCAGGCCGCCTACGCCGTGGTCGGGCGCGAGTTCAACCTCGGCTCGCCCAAGCAGCTGCAGGAAGTGCTGTTCACCGAGCTGGGCCTGCCGAAGACCAAGAGGATCAAGACCGGCTACACCACCGACTCCGAGGCGCTCACCAGCCTGCTCGCCCAGACGGAGCATCCCATCCTGGCGCACCTGCTCCGGCACCGCGACGTCGCCAGGCTGAAGAGCATCGTGGACTCCCTGATCCCGATGGCGGGCGTGGACGGCCGGATCCACACCACGTACAACCAGACGATCGCCGCCACCGGCCGGCTCTCGTCGACCGACCCGAACCTGCAGAACATCCCGATCCGGACCGAGGAAGGCCGCCGGACCCGGCAGGCGTTCATCGTTGGGGCGGGCTACGAGACCCTGCTGACGGCCGACTACAGCCAGATCGAGCTGCGGATCATGGCGCACCTGTCCGGGGACACGGCGCTGGCCGAGGCGTTCACGTCGGGCCGAGACTTCCACGCGGAGACCGCGTCCCGGGTCTTCGGCGTGCCCGCCGAAGACGTCACGGTCGAGCTGCGCAGCAAGATCAAGGCGATGAACTACGGGCTCGCCTACGGCCTGTCCTCCTACGGGCTCTCACAGCAGCTGCGGGTGTCGCGCGAGGAGGCCAGCGCGTTCATGGACGACTACTTCGAGCAGTTCGGCGGCATCAGGGACTACCTGGAAGGCATCGTGGCGCAGGCTCGCAGGGACGGCTACACCGAGACCATCCTCGGCCGCCGCCGCTACTTGCCCGACCTGGTGTCCGACAACCGGCAGCGCCGGGAGATGGCGGAACGGATGGCGCTCAACGCGCCGATCCAGGGCTCGGCCGCCGACATCATCAAGGTGGCCATGCTCCGGGTGCACCGGCGGATCCGCGAGCTGGGGCTGCGGTCCCGCATGCTGCTTCAGGTCCACGACGAGCTGCTGTTCGAGGCCGCTCCCGGCGAGCTCGGCCGGCTCAGGGAGCTGGTGCACACCGAGATGTGCGACGCGTCCGAGCTCACGGTGCCGCTCGAGGTGTCCATGGGCACCGGCCGCAGCTGGGCCGATGCCGCGCACTGAGGGCCGCCTGGCCTGGGCATCTGGCGAGCTGCGGACTTTTCCATCGCTTTAACCGCGGCACGGATCGGCCGCCCCAGGCGTTCGACTGGGACACCTAGATTGACCGGCGGGGCCGGGGTCTCATATTCTGATCGCTGCGCTGTGTTTTTTGCAGTCCGCCATGGTCAGGCAGCCCGCGGGCGTCGTTACGGCAGGCCGCGGCCGGTCTCACTGGCCAGGCAAGTCAGAATCTCCTGGCCGCCCATGGCGGATTCACTTGTGCATGGCGCACGTCCGCTCAATCCCTGTCCGTATCCGGAGTCCACCTACACATGACGACCAGCAGCACCGAGGCCACCTCGACCCCCAAGGTAGCGGTCAACGACATCGGTTCCGAGGAGGCCTTCCTCGCCGCGATCGACGAGACCATCAAGTACTTCAATGACGGCGACATCGTCGAGGGGACGGTCGTCAAGGTCGACCGAGACGAAGTCCTGCTGGACATCGGCTACAAGACCGAGGGCGTAATCCCGTCCCGCGAGCTGTCCATCAAGCACGATGTCGACCCGCACGACGTGGTCAAGAGCGGCGAGCACATCGAGGCCCTGGTCCTGCAGAAGGAAGACAAGGAAGGCCGCCTGATCCTGTCCAAGAAGCGCGCCCAGTACGAGCGCGCGTGGGGCACGATCGAGAAGATCAAGGAAGAGGACGGCGTCGTCACCGGCACCGTCATCGAGGTGGTCAAGGGCGGCCTGATCCTGGACATTGGCCTGCGCGGGTTCCTGCCGGCCTCGCTCGTGGAGATGCGGCGCGTCCGTGACCTGCAGCCGTACGTGGGCCGCGAGATCGAGGCGAAGATCATCGAGCTGGACAAGAACCGCAACAACGTGGTCCTGTCCCGCCGTGCCTGGCTGGAGCAGACCCAGTCCGAGGTTCGCCAGAATTTCCTGAACACGCTGCAGAAGGGCCAGATCCGCAAGGGTGTGGTGTCCTCGATCGTCAACTTCGGCGCGTTCGTCGACCTGGGCGGCGTGGATGGTCTGGTGCACGTGTCCGAGCTGTCCTGGAAGCACATCGATCACCCGGGCGAGGTCGTCGAGGTCGGCCAGGAGGTCACGGTCGAGGTGCTCGACGTGGACATGGACCGGGAGCGGGTCTCGCTGTCGCTGAAGTCCACCCAGGAGGACCCCTGGCAGCAGTTCGCCCGGACCCATCAGATCGGCCAGGTCGTGCCGGGCCGGGTCACCAAGCTGGTGCCGTTCGGCTCGTTCGTCCGGGTCGAGGAGGGCATCGAGGGCCTGGTGCACATCTCCGAGCTCGCGGACCGGCACGTGGAGATCCCCGAGCAGGTCGTGCAAGTCGGTGACGAGATCTTCGTCAAGATCATCGACATCGACCTGGACCGCCGCCGGATCAGCCTGTCGCTGAAGCAGGCCAACGAGGGCACGATCGGCGAGGCGGTCGGCGAGGACTTCGACCCGACGCTGTACGGCATGCCTGCCACCTACGACGACCAGGGCAACTACGTCTATCCGGATGGCTTCGACTCCGAATCGCAGGAATGGCTGCCGGGGTACGAGAAGCAGCGCGAGGAGTGGGAGCAGCAGTACGCCGAGGCCCGGTCCCGGTACGAGGCGCACCAGGCGCAGGTCGCCGAGGCGCGGCGGTCGGATGCCGAGGGCAACGGCGGCGGCGGCGACCACAGCTCGTCCCGGCCGCAGGCCGACCCCGAGGCGGAGGCCACCGGCACGCTTGCTTCGGACGAGGCGCTGGCTGCGCTGCGGGACAAGCTGTCTGGCGGGCAGAACTAAGGGGCGATCCGCCGATTACCACGGGGCGCTCCGCCGATCCGCCCATGCCTGCGGGGCGCTCCGCCGATCCGCCCATACCTGCGGCTGGCATTCGTGGTCACGCGCTGACCCTTGCTGGCCCGGCATGCTCTGTCACTGATTGGCGTTGGCAACGGTTACGCCTCCGGTATGGACGGATCGGCTCCGCTTCGGCGTGCTAGTGGCCGGGGCCGCCGTCCGCCTTCCCCGGTTCCGCCTTCCCCGGTTCCGCCGCCCCCTGTCCCGCCGCCCCGCCCTGTCGGTCCGCCCAGCGTGCGTCGTCCCGTCCCGTTCTCCCGGTGCCCTGTTCTCCCGGTGCTCCGGCGTCCGTCCTTCCGGCGTCAGGTGTGCCGTAGGGTCTGGGTGTCCGACTTTTCCTTATGTGGAGGAAATGCGTGGGTAGGGTGGGGGTATGGGGAACAGCCTTGGGGAAGCTCGGGTGTCGGGGGTGCTGGGGGAGTTGTTTGCGCGGGCTGAGCGGGACGGCGAGGTGTTCGAGTCGCTGCCGCCGGACCGCGCTACCCGCGAAGGCCGGGCTGGGCTGGGTGCACGCGAGCGTGCTGACCTGCTCCAGGACGTCTATATGCCGGTGTCATCCGACACCGGGAGGCTGCTGTATGCACTGGTGCGGGCGTGCCGGCCGGAGATCGTGGTGGAGTTCGGCACCTCGTTCGGCATCTCGACCATTCACCTGGCCGCCGCGGTCATGGACAACGGAACCGGACGGGTGGTCACCACCGAGCTGAGTGACCGGAAGGCCGCGGCCGCCGGGAACAACCTGGAACAGGCCGGGCTGGCGGGGGTGGTGACCATCCTGCACGGCGACGCGCTGGAGACGCTGGCCAGCGTCTCCAGGCCGGTTGGGCTCGTGCTGCTGGACGGGTGGAAGGGGCTGTACCTTCCGGTGCTGCGGCTGCTGCAGCCCAGGCTCGCGCCGGGTGCCCTGGTCATTGCCGACGACACCAGCCTCGAGAGCGCGGCCGGCTACCTGGCCCACGTTCGGGACCCGGGAAGCGAGTTCGTGAGCGTGGACTTCCCGGCCCCCGGCGGCGTCGAGGTCAGCTGCTGGACCGGCCCGTAACCCCGGCGCGGGCGCTTAGGATCGCGGTGTGCTCAGGATCGGGCTTACGGGCGGGATCGGCGCCGGGAAGAGCGAGGTATCGGCTCGGCTGGCGGCGCAGGGCGCGGTAGTGATCGACGCGGACGCCATTGCCAGGGAAGTGGTCGAGCCGGGGACGGAAGGGCTCGCCGAGGTCGTCGAGGCGTTCGGGCCCGAGGTGCTGCTGCCGGACGGGAGACTGGACCGGCCGCGGCTGGGCGAGATCGTGTTCGGGGACCCGGAGCTTCGCGCCAAGCTCAACGCGATCGTGCACCCGAGGGTGGGCGCCCGCATGGCGGAGCTGGAAGGCGAGGCGGCGCCGGGGGCGATCGTCGTGCACGACGTACCCCTGATCGCCGAGGGTGGCCGCACCGATGCCTACGACCTGGTCGTGGTCGTCGATGCCCCGCCCCGGGTCCAGATCGACCGCCTGGTGCGGCGCCGCGGCATGACCCGTGAGCAGGCCAAGGCGCGGATGGCGGCTCAGGCCAGCCGGGAGCAGCGGCTGGCGATCGGCGACATCGTCGTCGACAACTCCGGCTCGCTGACCGAGCTCGACCGCCAGGTGGGCGACCTGTGGGCGGAATTGCGCCGGAGGGCGGACAGGGCGTGAGGGCCTCGGCCGCTCGGTAAGGGGCTGGCCGGGCGGGCGCGGCCGCGCCGGTGCTGGCCAGCGAGTCCGGCGGAATTGCGCTGGACACGCTGTGGTTCATTACTGATGACGCCGAGGGCGTGGTGCCGTACCCACGCGGATGGTGCCGTACCCACGCGGATGTCCGGCCGTCCGGCCCCAGTCAGAATGTCGGCGGGCCGGCCTACAGTGGGTCTGGTCGACCGGATGGCGTCTCGTTCAGGAAAGAAGGCGGAGCCATGCGTCCAGTGACCGACCTGCAGCGGCGCGTCGCGCCATTTGAGGTGGTTACCGACATGCAGCCCGCCGGCGACCAGCCAAGGGCGATCGCGCAGATGCAGGAACGGATCAGCGACGGGGCCAAGGACACCGTGCTGCTCGGTGCCACCGGCACCGGCAAGACCGCGACCGTCGCCTGGCTGGCGGAGAAGCTGCAGCGACCGGTGCTGGTCATGCTGCCGAACAAGACCCTGGCCGCCCAGTTCGCCAACGAGCTGCGCGAGATGCTGCCCAGGAACGCGGTCGAGTACTTCGTCTCCTACTACGACTACTACCAGCCGGAAGCGTACGTACCGCAGACCGACACCTACATCGAGAAGGACTCCTCGATCAACGACGAGGTGGAACGGCTCCGGCACTCGGCGACGAACTCGCTGCTCACACGCAGGGACACGATCGTGGTCGCGTCGGTGTCCTGCATCTACGGCCTCGGCACGCCGCAGGAGTACGTCGACCGGATGCTGAAGCTCAGCGTGGGCGGGACGATCGACCGGGACGCGCTGCTGCGCAAGCTCGTCGGCATGCAGTACACGCGCAACGACCTGTCGTTCACCCGCGGCACGTTCCGGGTCCGCGGCGACACCATCGAAATCATCCCGGTCTACGAGGAGATGGCCGTCCGGATCGAGATGTTCGGCGACGAGATCGAGCGGCTGATGACGCTGCACCCGCTGACCGGCGAGGTGATCAGCGAGGATGACGAGCTGTACATCTTCCC
Organism: Streptosporangiaceae bacterium; assembly: GCA_030039095.1. The sequence continues at coordinate 8,115 of JASHQP010000213.1, read as the reverse complement.
GGCCACGCACTACGTTGCCGGCCCGGAACGCATGGAACGGGCGATCGCAGGCATCGAGGCCGAGCTTGGCGAGCGGCTCGCCGAACTCGAGCGGGGCGGCAAGCTGCTCGAGGCGCAGCGGCTGCGGATGCGCACCACCTACGACATCGAGATGCTGCGCCAGGTGGGGAGCTGTTCCGGGATCGAGAACTACTCGCGGCACATCGACGGGCGGGAGGCGGGCAGCCCGCCGAACACGCTGCTCGACTACTTCCCCGAGGACTTCCTGCTGGTCATCGACGAGTCGCACAACACGGTGCCGCAGATCGGGGCCATGTATGAGGGCGACGTGTCCCGGAAACGGGTGCTGGTCGAGCACGGGTTCCGGCTGCCGAGCGCCATCGACAACCGGCCGCTGACCTGGGAGGAGTTTGGCGAGCGGATCGGCCAGACGCTGTACCTGTCGGCCACCCCGGGGCCGTACGAGCTGCAGCGGGTGCAGGGCGAGGTTGTCGAGCAGGTGATCAGGCCGACCGGGCTCGTCGACCCCGAGGTGCTCATCAAGCCGACCAAGGGCCAGATCGACGACCTCGTGCACGAGATAAGGGAGCGGGCCGAGCGGTTCGAGAGGGTCCTTGTGACCACGCTGACCAAGAAGATGGCCGAGGATCTCACCGACTACTTGCTCGAGCTGGGCATCCGGGCCAGGTACCTGCACAGCGAGGTGGACACGCTGCGCCGGGTGGAGCTGCTGCGCGAGCTGCGGCTTGGCGAGTACGACGTCCTGGTAGGCATCAACCTGCTTCGCGAGGGCCTCGACCTGCCCGAGGTGTCGCTGGTGTCGATCCTGGATGCGGACAAGGAGGGCTTCCTGCGGTCCGGCACCTCGCTGATCCAGACGATCGGCCGCGCTGCCCGTAACGTGTCCGGCCAGGTGCACATGTACGCGGACAAGGTGACCCCGTCGATGCAGCGGGCGATCGACGAGACCAACCGGCGCCGGGCCAAGCAGATGGCCTACAACGCCGAGCGCGGGATCGACCCGCAGCCGCTGCGCAAGCGGATCGCGGACATCCTCGACCAGCTCGCCAGGGAGGACGCGGACACCGCGCAGCTCCTCGGCGGTTCCGGTCGCCAGCAGAGCCGCGGCAAGGCACCGGTGCCGGGGCTGTCCTCACGCGCGCGGGCGGCGGCGGCCGCCGCGGCGGGGGAGCGGCGAGGCGAGACCAGCGAGGGCGGGCCGGCCCGCGAGGATCTGGTCGGCCTGATCAGCGAGCTGACCGAGCAGATGCACGCGGCAGCGGCCGAGCTGCAGTTCGAGATAGCCGCGCGGCTCCGCGACGAGATCAAGGAGCTGAAGCACGAGCTGCGCGGCATGCAGGCGGCCGGGGTATGACCGGGGCATAGATACCGGATCAAATCGGGCGGGCCGTTCGAACCGCAGGACTCGGCGTGTCTCCGGGTGGAACCGGCTGGCCGGGCAGATCCGTCGAAGGGGCATGGAACGACCAGAAGCCACCGGCGGCGAGACGGCGAGCGGCGGGACGGCGAGCGGCTTGGCTGCCCTGCTCCAGGGCTCCAGGACCGCGCGGGTGCGCGGTGGCGGGGCAGTGTGGGCCGGGCTGTGCGGCGCCGCCCTCGCGGCGATCGTGCTGGCCGGCTGCGGAAGCATTCCGGCATCGTCCACCGGCGCCACGTCGGCCGCGTCGCCCACGGCCACGCCGTCACCGTCGGTGAGCCCGAGCGCCGCGGCAACCCAGGCCGCGCTGTGCCGGCACACGGCGGCGGTCACCGGCCTGGTGATCACCCGCAACCACGTGATGCGCATACCGCAACTGCAGATCGGCTTCCCCAACCAGGTCTCCGTCACCAGCCCGGCGCAGGCCCGGGCCGCAGCGCGGGCCCTGTGCGAGCTGCCGTCGCTGCCGCACGGCGTCTTCAACTGCCCGAATCTGACAGTCGGCTCGACGTACCTGCTGCGCTTCACCGCGGACGGGCGGCAGCTTCCGGCGGTTAGCATCGAGGCGACCGGCTGCGAGATCGTCACCGGGGTCGGATCCGCCCGCTGGGCGGCGAAGTCCCCGGGGTTCTGGCGGACGCTCGCCACGGCGGCGAACCTGAGCCCGCCGGGGCGGACGGCGTTCACCGGGGGCGGCACACCGAACTGCGAGCCAAAAATCTCGAGCCGGGCCGATCAGGCCAACGACTGCCCGGAGCAGAACACGCCGGTCACGGGGGCCGTGTCGTAGCCGCAGGCCACCCCGGCCGGCGGTCGTCGCTGCCAGCCAGGGAGGGCGCGCGTGAACTGGGTGATGTTCGACTACGGCGGCGTGATCTCGCATCCGCCGACCGAGCAGGACCTGGTGAAGCTCGCCACGGTCGCGGGCGCTGGAGTTCCGGCCTTTGTCGACGTGTACTGGGAATGGCGGCACGCCTACGATCTCGCAGAACTGGACGTAACGGGATATTGGCGGCAGGTCGGCCACGGCCTGGGCCGCAGCTACGGGGAGGCCGAGATCTCCGAGCTCGCCCGGCTGGACTGCGCTGCCTGGATGCGGCTGCAGCCGGGCACGGTCGCCCTGATCGAGGACCTGGCGGCCGAGGGACTGCCGCTGGCGCTGCTGTCGAACGCGCCCGACGAGCTGGCCGAGGCGATCCGCGCGCTGCCGATAGCCGCGCGTTTCGGTCAGCTGATTTTCAGCTGTCAGCTGAAGCTCGCCAAGCCGGATCCCCGGTGCTACAGCACCGCGCTGGCCAGGCTCGGGGCCAGCGCCGGGGAGGTCATCTTCATCGACGACCGCGCCGAGAACGTGACCGCCGCCGCGGACCTTGGCCTTTTTTCGGTGCATTTCACCAGCCCAGAGCGGGTGCGCGCGGCCGTCACCGAACGGCTGGCCCGGCGCGGCTGAGCGCTGCGCCGGCGGGCTTCTCGGCCCCGGGGCGCTGGTGGGGGCACGTTCCGGCCCGCTGAGCCCCTGCCGGCGGTTGTCGCAGGTGTGCCTGTCGGTCGGCCGGCGTAGGGTCGGAACCATGTGGGCGAGCCTGGTCGCCGCGCTGGTGTCGGCCTTCTGCTACGGAATCGCCTCGGTCATGCAGGCCGTCGCGATCCGCTCGGCGAGCCGTCGGGGCACACAGACCCTGGAAGGCGGGGACGCGGGGCGGGTCGACCCGGGCCTGATCGTGCGGCTGCTCGGCCAGTGGCGCTTCGTGGCCAGCATCGGCATCGACTTTGTCGGGTTCCTTGCCCAGCTCGTCGCGCTGCAGCGGCTGCCCCTGTTCGCCGTGCAGGCGGTGATCGCGTCCAACCTCGCGGTCACCGCGGTGTTCGCGGCGTGGCTCATCAACGTCCGGCTCGGATGGCGGGAGTGGCTGGCGGTCGGCGCGGTGGTCGTCGGGGTGAGCTTTCTCGGGTCCTCGGCCGGCTCGGAGGGAGCCGTGATGCCGGGCGCGGGTTTCCAGATCGGGCTGATGGTGGCCGTGGTCGGAGTGGGGCTGGGCGGCATCGCGGCGGCCAGGCTGTCCGGCTGGGCCCGCACCCCCGCGCTCGGCGCGATCGCGGGGCTCGGGTATGCGGTGCTCGCGGTCGCGGCGCGGATCCTGCCCGGCTTCTCGCCGGGCCAGCTCGTGCGCAGCCCGGCCACGTACACCCTGGCGGCTGCCGGGATCGTGTCCTTCCTGATGTACGCGTCGGCCCTGGAAGGCGGCAGCGTGACCGTGGCCACCGCGGCCGTCGTGCTGGCCGAGACCGTGCCGCCCGCGATCGTCGGTGTGGTGTTCCTCGGCGACACCACCCGCCGCGGCCTGGGCGGGCTGGCGGTGGCCGGGTTCGCGCTCGCGGTCGTCGGCGCGGTGGCTCTGGCCCGCTTCGGCGAGGCCGGCGATCATCCCGAGCTCGGGCCGGGCGACGTGCCGGCCCAGCGCTCTCGCGGCCAGTCGGAGGCCACCACGTCCGTGTGACCGGCCACCGCGCCCGACCCGCCCAACTCCGACCCGTCCGACCCGCCCGACCCGCCCACGCGCTTGTGACCGCTATCGGACGCTTCATCCCTGGTCATCGGGCACGCGAACCGGGAGCGTTCGGCGTTGCTGACCGGACCGGCCCGGCGCGCCTGATATCCTGAGACCCCGTGGACCGGCGGATTTACCGCCGGGCGAAGACCACGGGAGCCTCATCTTGGCGACGGCAGCGTATTCCTCACGACCCGTTTCTACCAGGCATCTCTTCGTTACCGGCGGCGTAGCATCCAGCCTCGGCAAGGGGCTCACGGCCTCAAGCCTCGGCCGGCTGCTGAAACTGCGCGGACTCCGGGTCAACATGCAGAAGCTTGATCCCTACCTCAACGTCGACCCGGGCACCATGAACCCGTTCCAGCACGGTGAGGTGTTCGTCACCGACGACGGCACCGAGACCGACCTGGACGTCGGGCACTACGAGCGGTTCCTTGACATCCGGCTGCCGGGCTCGGCGAACGTGACCACCGGGCAGATCTACTCCAGTGTGATCGCCAAGGAGCGGCACGGGGACTACCTCGGCGACACCGTCCAGGTGATTCCGCACATCACGAACGAGATCAAGTCGCGGATCATGGACATGGGCGGCCCGGATGTCGATGTGGTGATCACCGAGGTCGGCGGCACGGTGGGCGACATCGAGTCGCAGCCGTTCCTCGAGGCCATCCGCCAGATCCGCCACGAGATCGGCCGGGACCGCTGCTTCTTCCTGCATGTCTCGCTGCTGCCTTACATCGGGCCCTCCGGCGAGCTGAAAACCAAGCCGACGCAGCACTCGGTGGCGGCGCTGCGCAGCATCGGCATCCAGCCCGACGCGATCGTGTGCCGGTCGGACCGGCCGATCAGCGGAGGGCTGAAACGCAAGATCAGCCTCATGTGTGACGTGGACGAGGAGGCGGTGGTCTCCGCGGCCGACGCGCTCTCGATTTACGACATCCCCAAGGTCCTGCATTCGGAGGGCCTGGATGCCTACGTCGTGCGCCGGCTCGGGCTGCCGTTCCGCGACGTGGACTGGAGCGACTGGGACGAGCTGCTGCGCCGGGTGCACCGCCCGGCCCGCAGCGTCACGATCGCGCTGGTTGGCAAGTATGTCGACCTGCCCGACGCCTACCTGTCGCCGGCCGAGGCGCTGCGGGCCGGCGGGTTCGGCAACGATGCCAGGGTCAACATCCAATGGGTGACCAGCGACGACTGCCAGACCCCCGAGGACGCGGCGCGCCAGCTCGACGGCGTGGACGGGGTGCTGGTGCCGGGCGGGTTCGGCGTCCGCGGCATCGAGGGGAAGATCGGCGCCGTGCGGTACGCGAGGGAGAACGGCATCCCGCTGCTCGGGCTCTGCCTCGGCCTGCAGTGCATGGCGATCGAGGTTGGCCGGGACCTGGCCGGCCTCGAGGGGGCGAACAGCGCGGAGTTCGATCCCGACTCGCCGCATCCGGTGATCGCCACGATGGCCGACCAGGAGGACGTGGTGTCCGGGGACCGGGACATGGGGGGCACGATGCGGCTCGGCCTGTATCCGGCGGTGCTCGCCGAAGGCAGCCTGGTCCGCGAGCTGTACGGCACGGACGTCGTCGAGGAGCGGCACCGGCACCGGTACGAGGTCAACAACGCCTACCGTGAGACGCTCGAGGAGGCCGGGCTCGTCTGCTCCGGCCTCTCTCCGGACGGCAAGCTCGTCGAGTTCGTCGAGCTGCCGCGCAGCACCCACCCGTTCTTCGTGGCCACCCAGGCCCACCCGGAGTTCCTGTCCCGGCCGACCCGGCCGCACCCTCTGTTCAGCGGGCTCGTGGCCGCCGCCCTCGAGCGCTCACGGGCCGTGCCGAGCGCCGATCCGATGACCGCGGCCGGCCAGCGGGCCGCTGCCAGCGCGTGACCGGTGTTGCGGCGCCGCGGTGCTGCGAGATGATGGCCGGGCACGGCAAGAGCGTGGTTATGGTGCAGGATTGACGGATGTGAGCGGTGCAACGGACGACCTGGGCGCGCTGGTGAAGCCGGATATCCGGGACATAACCGGGTCCTGGCCGGTGACCGCGTCGACGGAACTCGCCAGCGGAGCCATGGTCCGGCTCCGCAAGGACATGGTGCGGATGCCCGACGGCGAGGCCGTGGGCCGGGACGTCCTGGAGCACCCGGGCGCGGTGGCGGTGCTCGCAATGGACACCGAGGAGCGGGTCCTGATGATCCGCCAGTACCGGCACCCGGTCGGGCGGCTGCTCTGGGAGATCCCGGCCGGCCTGCGCGACGTCGCCGGAGAGCCGCTGCGCGCGACCGCCGAACGGGAGCTTCTCGAGGAGGCCGGCTACCGGGCGGCGGAGTGGTCGGTGCTCACCGACTCCTACTCCTCACCGGGCATCAGCACCGAGCGGATCCGCATCTTCCTTGCGCGCGGCCCGGTCTATGTTCCCGAGTCCGAGCGGTCGTACGTGCCCGAGCACGAAGAGGCTCACCTGGAGCTGGCCTGGGTGCCGCTCGATGGGCTCGTTGCCCGCATCCTCGCCGGTGACCTGCACAATGGCGTCACCACACTGGGTATCTTGGCCGCGTATGCAGCCCGTCAGGACGGGTTCACCACACTGCGGGGGACGGATGCCCCGGAGCACTGACTGGCGGCCGCACGCGCGCCCCGTGGACCAGCCCGGCAATGGGGCCGGGCAGGACACCTCGACCAGGAAGGACTGGTTGTCATGAAGGTCGGCATCCCCAAGGAACTCAAGAACCATGAGTACCGGGTGGCGATCACGCCGGCCGGCGTGAACGAACTGGCCCGCGGTGGGCATGAGGTGTTCGTCCAGAAGGACGCCGGCGCCGGCTCGCTGATCCCGGACGACGACTTCGTCGCCGCGGGGGCCACGATCCTCCCGACTGCCGATGAGGTGTGGCAGGCCGGAGACCTGATCCTCAAGGTCAAGGAGCCCATCGCCGAGGAATACCACCGGATGCGCAAGGGCCAGGTCCTGTTCACCTACCTGCATCTGGCCGCCTCACGGGAATGCACCGATGCCCTGCTCAACTCCGGTATAACGGCGATCGCATACGAAACCGTCCAGCTGCCGGACGGCTCGCTCCCGCTGCTGGCGCCGATGTCCGAGGTCGCCGGGCGCATGGCACCCCAGGTTGGCGCCCATCACCTGCAGCGTGACGGCGGTGGCCGCGGTGTGCTGATGGGCGGCGTCTCCGGCGTCTACGCGGCCAAGGTCGTCGTTCTCGGCGCGGGTGTGTCCGGCATGAACGCAGCCGCGATCGCCCTGGGCATGCAGGCCGAGGTGCTGTTGCTGGACAAGAACGTCGGCAAGTTGCGCAGCGCGGATGCCATCTACCAGGGTCACCTCCAGACTGTCGCGTCCAACGCTTACGAGGTCGAGCGCGCCGTGATCGATGCCGACCTGGTCATCGGGGCCGTGCTCGTTCCCGGAGCCAAGGCGCCGAAGCTGATCTCCAACGAGCTGGTGTCCCGGATGCGGCAGGGCTCGGTGCTCGTGGACATCTCCATCGACCAGGGCGGCTGCTTCGAGGACTCCCACCCGACCACGCACGACAATCCGACCTATCGCGTGCACAACTCGCTGTTCTACTGCGTGGCGAACATGCCCGGTGCGGTGCCGCACACCTCGACGTACGCGCTGACCAACGTCACGCTGCCGTACGCGGTCGAGATGGCGAACCACGGCTGGCGAGAGGCGCTGCGCGCCGACCCGTCGTTCGCGCTGGGGCTGAACACCCACGAGGGCTCCATCACGTACCGCAGCGTCGGCGAGGCGCACGGGCTGCCGTGGATACCGGCAAGCGAGGCGCTCAGCTGAAAGCCGCCCGGCGTACAGGCGTTGACGAGGCGATCAAGCGTTACCTTGATCACCTGACGGTGGAGCGCGGGCTCGCCCGGCACACGTTAGAGGCCTACCGAAGGGACCTGGAACGTTACGCCGACGTGCTCGGTGCGTCGGGGCGGGCCAGTATCGACGACGTGACCACGCCGGACGTCGCAGCGTTCCTGGCCGGGCTGCGCGAGGGAGACGAGAGCCACCGGCCGCTCGCGGCGAGCTCGGCCGGGCGCGCCGTCGTCGCCGTGCGCGGCCTGCACGCGTTCGCCGCCGCCGAGGGCCTGGCGCCATCCGACCCTGCGCGGCA
>JASHQP010000212.1 GCA_030039095.1 Streptosporangiaceae bacterium | reverse complement strand
GCCACGGTGACCTGAGCATGGACCCGGCCCGCCGCATCGCTACCCGCGCCGGGCGGCGCCTGCCCCTCACACCGAAAGAGTTCGCGGTGCTGGAATGCCTGCTCGCCGCCGACGGGCGGCCGGTCCCAGCCGAGGAACTGCTGCGATGGGTGTGGGATGAAGCGGCCGACCCGTTCACGACCACCGTGAAAACCACCATCCGCCGGCTCCGCGGCAAGCTCGGGGACCCACCGGTTATCGAGACCATCCGCGAAAGCGGCTACCGCCTCGGAGAACCATGATGCGCCTCCGCCCGCCCGCAGCGGCCCGCCGCCGGATGCGCCTGCCCCGCCGTACCGCCCGGCTACGCCTGACAGCGCTGTATGGCGGGCTGTTTCTCGCCTGCGGAGCGGTCCTGCTCGTGGTCGCCTACCTGCTGGTCGAGGTGACCGGAAACCCGGCAGGATCCGGCAGCCAGCACCCCGCCCACCTAGCCAATCCTCCCGCTGCCCGATCGTCCTCCCCCGGACAGCGCCTGCAGCTAGCGGCTCCTTTCTCGACGGGCCAGCTTCACCAGGTCCAAGCAGCCCAGAAGGCCGCTGACACCCGGGTCGTCAACGCCGTCCTCAGGGAACTGCTGATCCGGTCACCCATCGCCCTGGCGATCGTCACCGTGATCGCTCTCGCGCTCGGCTGGCTGGTGGCCGGCAAGATCCTCCGCCCGCTGGCCACCATCACCGCCGCGGCCCGCCGCATCTCAGCCAGCAACCTGAACCAGCGCCTCAACCTGCCCGGACCCGACGACGAGCTCAAGGCACTCGGCGACACCCTCGATGACCTGCTCACCCGCCTGGAAGCCTCCTTCCAGGCCCAGCGGCACTTCGTCGCCAACGCCTCCCACGAACTGCGCACCCCCATCACCCGGGAACGCGCCATACTGCAGGTAGCACTCGACGACCCCGCCACGACCGCCGAGACATGGCGCGCCACCACCCGAGAGGTACTCGCATCTAACACCGAGCAGGAGAACCTCATCGATGCCCTGCTCACCCTGGCCACCAGCGAGAGCGGCCCCGGCCACCGCGAGACCGTCGATCTGGCAGCCATCACCGATGCCGTCCTGCTCGCCCCCAGTCCCGAGATCGGGCACCTGGGCCTGCACGTAGAGGCCGTCACCCAGCCCGCTACACTGCACGGCGACCCTGTGCTAGCCGAACGGCTGGTGGCCAACCTGGTCGACAACGCCATCCGCCACAACATCCCCGGCGGATCTGTCCAGATCACCACCGCAACCAGCGGCGGCCGCGCCATCTTGTCAGTGACCAACACTGGCCAGGCCATACCGCCCGGACAGGTCGGCCAATTGTTCCAGCCCTTCCAGCGGCTCAGCACACGCCAAGCCGTCAACGGCAGCAGCCATGGCCTTGGCCTGTCCATCGTCCGCACCATCGCCGCCGCCCACGGCGCCACCATCACCACCCAAGCACCCCCCGGCGGAGGCCTATCCATCAAGCTCACCTTCCCTCGCGAACCCTGCGGCTGAACAACCAAAAGCTGACAACTCAGGCAGCATTCAAGAAAGGGCCCGGCTGACTGAACCTGTCGGCAGGCCGGCTCATCGGGTCAGATGCTGGCCACAGCCGCGCCTCGGACCAGTCCCTGGCTGCCCGCAGGTTACGAGCAGAACTTTTGGGATGCCGCTTAGTTTAGTTCGGGCGGCAGGCCGGCGCTGATCACGAGGCCGAGCCGGCGCGTGGTCCGGGTCAGCGCCACGTAGAGGTCGGCACGGCCGCGCGGTGACGCCGCCGCGATCCCGGCCGGGTCGACGACGACCACCGAGTCGAATTCGAGCCCCTTGGCCAGCTCCGGGGTGAGCACGGTCACCGGCGCGTCCAGGTCCGGCCCGGGGCTGACGCCCAGCATCGCCGCTGTCCGCGCGGCCCGCGCGGGTGGCGCGATCACGGCCACCCGCCCGTCCCCGGCCAGCTCGGCCTCCCGCCGGACCAGTTCGGCGAGATCGGTGGTGTCCGGCGCGTACCAGGGCGCCTCGCCGGAGTCGCGGACGGAGACCGGCGGCTCGGCACCCGGCGGCAGGTAGCAGGCCGCCAGTTCCATGACGGGCTTCGGTGTGCGGTAGTTCACGGTCAGCCGCGCGGTCCGCCAGCGGCCGGCCGCCATCGGGCCGAGCACCTGTGCCCAGGTGTCCGCGCCGTCGGCGGCGCCGGTCTGGTTCAGGTCGCCGACGATCGTCATCGAGCGGGACGGGCAGCGCCGGGCCAGCATCCGCCAGGCCATCGGGGACAGTTCCTGCGCCTCGTCCACGATCACGTGCCCGTAGGCCCACTGCCGGTCGGCGAGGGCCTGCTCGGCGAGCGAGCCGCGCGGCCCGGTCTCGGTGTTCCGGCCGGCCAGCCAGTTCACGAACGTCTCGACCTCCAGCCCGGGCACGACGATGGCCTCGGCCTCGCGGAGGTTGTCGACGACCTGCGCGGCGTACTCCACCGCCTCGGCGTGCTCGGCCTCCTCCGCGGCTCGCCGGCGGGCCGCCGCCCGCTCGGCCGCGCCGGTCTCCCCGAGGAGTTCGGCGAGCTCGTCGAGGAGCGGGACGTCCGCAGGCGTCCACGCGGCGGGACCGGCCGGGCGGGCCAGGGCGGCGCGGTCCTCCTCGTTCAGGCCAAGACGCTCCGGTTCGGTGTACAGGAGGGCGAGCGCCTGCTCGGGGGTGAGCTCGGGCCACAGCGCGTCGAGCGCGCTGAGGATGGCGGGCTCGGCGGCCAGTTCGGCGCGCAGGTCCTCCTCGTCCTCGGGTGTGAGGGCGCGCCGGCCGAGGCGCCCGGCCGCCTGCCGGGTCAGCTCGTCGAGCATGACGGCGATGAACGTGGGCCGGGCCTTGTTGTGCGGGAGCGGCGCGCCGCTGTACGGGTCACGCTTGCTCCACGCCCGGTCGCGGGCGTCCCGGCACGCGCTGGGGGTCAGCCGGTACGTCATCCCGTCGACCCTGATCTGGACGGTTGTGGCCGGCACCTGCTCGAGGTCGGCAACGGCCTGGGTGAGAGCCCGGGCCATCCTGGCCGCGCCCTTGACGCGCGCGGCCCGCGGAGACTCCGGCGCGCGGGCGTCGACACCGGGGTACAGCGAGCCGATCGTCGCGAGCACGACGTCGTTCTCGCCCAGCGACGGCAGGACCTGGTCGATGTACCGCATGAACGTGCCGTTCGGCCCGATGACGAGGATGCCCCGCCGCTCCAGTTGCTTGCGGTACGTGTACAGCAGGTACGCGGCCCGGTGCAGCGCGACGACGGTCTTGCCGGTGCCCGGCCCGCCCTCCACGACCAGGATCCCGCTGAGGCCGTCGCGGATGACGCGGTCCTGGTCGGCCTGGATCGTGGCGACGATGTCGCCCATCCGGCCGGTCCGGGACTGGCGCAGCGACGCCAGCAGCGCGGCCTCGCCGGTCAGGTGGCTCTCGTCGACGGCATCCAGGTCGAGCACGTCGTCGTCCAGCCCGGTGACGGTCCGGCCCGCCGTCCGCAGGTGCCGCCGGCGGGTGACGCCGCAGCGCTGCACCGGGGTCGCCCGGTAGAACGGCTGCGACGCCTTGGCGCGCCAGTCGGCGAGCAGCAGATCGCGCCCGGCGCTGCGCAGGGTGAGCCGGCCGATGTACAGCCGGTCACCGTCGTCGAGGTCCAGCCGGCCGAAGCACAGATTGCGCTCGGCCGCCTCCAGCTCGGCGCTGCGACCGGAATATTGCCCGGCGAGCGAGTCGCGCTCCGACAGCGCCTGGTCGGTTTCCGTCGTCGCGCCCAGCCGCACCCCGGCCAGGCGCTGGGCCGTCGCGGCCCGCAGCGCGTCCAGCCGCTCGTACAGCGCGGTCACGTACGCCTGCTCGTGCGCGACCTCCCCGGCTCTGGTTGACCCCATTTTCAAATTCGTGCTATTATTACTGTGGGACAAGAGAGTGAATTCCTTTCCCGGGTATAGACAGAGAATTTTCACTATACCAGGGAAGGGCTTTTTTATTGCCCTCGTGCGGGCTGATTTACCGCGCGCAGGCCCGCTCCGGTTTACCCGCCGGAACGCGCCGTGACCAGGCCGGCCTGGTAAGCGAAGACCACGAGCTGCGCGCGGTCACGCGCGCCGAGCTTGATCATGGCCCGGCTGACGTGGGTCTTGGCGGTGGCGGGGCTGAGCACCATGGCCTTCGCGATCTCGTCGTTGGACAGGCCGTGCGCGACCAGGGCCACGACCTCCCGCTCCCGGTTGGTGAGGTACTCCATCCCCGCCGCAGCGACCGCGTCGGGGGGCCGGGCGACGAACTCGCTGATCAGGCGGCTGGTCACGGCCGGGGACAGCAGCGCCTCTCCGCCCATGACCACCCGCATCCCCTGCAGCAGCTCGCCCGGCTCGGTGTCCTTCAGCAGGAACCCGGCCGCCCCGGCCCGCAGCGCGGCGAAGATGTACTCGTCGAGCCCGAAGTTGGTGAGGATCACGACGCGCACGCTCTCCAGGCGCTCGTCCGCGACGATCTGGCGCGTGGCCTCGATGCCGTCGAGCAGCGGCATCTGGATGTCCACCAGGGCGATGTCCGGGCGGTGCTCGGCGGCCAGGGTCACCGCCTGCTGGCCGTCGGCGGCCTCGGCGACCACCTCGATGTCGTCCTCGGCCTCGAGCAGCGACCGGATCCCGCTGCGGATCAGCGCCTGGTCGTCGGCCAGCAGGATCCGGATCACAACGGTGCCCGCGTGGGGAACTCGGCACGCACCCGGAAGCCGCCACCGTCCCGCGGCCCGGCGTGCAGCCGGCCGCCGAGCGCGGTCACCCGCTCCCGCATGCCGATGAGCCCGAGCCCGGGCCCCGCCAGCCGGGAGACCGCCGGGCCGGTGCTGGTGCCCTGGCCGGTGCTGGTGCCCTGGCCGGTGCTGGTGCCCTGGCCGGTGCT
>JASHQP010000211.1 GCA_030039095.1 Streptosporangiaceae bacterium | reverse complement strand
GGCTACGCCCCGGGCGTGGACTACGGGCTGCTGGCCGAGGGCGCGCTCGCGGTGCGCGCCGGGGCCTGGTTCGTGGCCTCGAACGCCGACCCGACCCTGCCCACCGGGCGGGGCCTGCAGCCGGGCAACGGGTCGCTGGTGCAGGTGATCGAGACCGCGACCGGGACGAAGCCGGTCGTGGCCGGCAAGCCCGAGGCGCCGCTGCACGCCGAGAGCGTGGCCCGGACCGGCGCCGAGCGGCCTCTGGTCGTCGGCGACCGGCTGGACACCGACATCGAGGGCGCCTGCCGGGTCGGGGCGGACAGCCTGCTCGTGCTCACCGGCGTGTCCAGGCCGGCCGACGCGGTGCTCGCGCCGCCGGACCAGCGGCCGGACTACCTGGCCCATGACCTGTCCGGCCTGCTCGAACCGCACCCGGCGGTGACCGCCACCGGACAGGAGTTCCGGTGCGGTGGCTGGACCGCGCGGCGGCGTCCCGTTCAGGCAACTCGAGATGGGCAGGCGGACCGGCTGGAACTCGCGGGCGGGGGTGCGGCCATCGACGGGCTGCGGGCGCTGTGCGCCGCGGCCTGGTCGGGAGGCGCGGTGGCCGCCGACAGCGTGGCGCACGCCGTCGGCAGCCTCCGCTTCCCCGGATAGCCGGGCCTGGCTACCAGGCGATCTCCGGGTCGACGGTCCAGCTCACATCCGGCGATGAGCCCTGGCCGGTCGCGAGGTCGAGCCGGATCAGGCTGGTGCCCAGCACGGCGCGGGTGACGTGCTGGATCAGCATGTAGCTGCCCGTCGGATCGAACGTGACGGGGCCCGGGGGGCCCTCGGTGCCTGCGATGTTGCGCAGCTGGCGGGTACGCCCGGTGGCCAGGTCGAAGGTCCGCAGCTGCCAGCTGGTCCAGACCGGCTTGTCGTTGACGTCCCGGAACGTGGCGAAGTATGCGGCCTTGCCGTCCGGGGAGACGGTCATGCCCCCGACGATGGTCGACGGGCCGAACTCGCCGTTGGTGGCCACGACGCGGCCGCGCGCTTTCAGGCTCCCGGGCGGCGCACTGGTGTCGATACCTCGTTCGCGAAACCGACCACGCCACCTCGTGCCCGATTGCTGAGTCCAGCCGGCCGATTTCCGCTTGCGGGCGTAGTCGGCGATGGGCCGGAGATCCGACTGGGGTCGCACCGGAATCAGCCCCGTGGGCGACGCGATCCGGGGGCCAGCACGGCCAGACTGATGGGGCTGGCCTCGGGGAACCCGATCGGCGGCCGGCGGAAGGGAATGGGGACATGATCGAGGCACGGGGCCTGACCAAGCGATACGGCGAGACGGTCGCCGTTGACAGCCTGTCGTTCACCGTCGAGCCGGGAAAGATCACCGGGTTTCTCGGCCCGAACGGGGCAGGCAAGACCACCACGATGCGGCTGATCCTCGGCCTGGACCGGCCCAGCGCGGGCTCGGTGACCGTCAACGGCAAGCCGTTCGGCCAGGCGGCCTATCCGATGCGCGAGGTCGGTGCGCTGCTGGACGCCAAGGCCGTGCACGGCGGCCGCAGCGCCCACAGCGTGCGGACGCTCCAGGCGTCCGCGCTGGCCGCAGCGGTCGGCACGGCCGGGGGCACGGTGCGCGAGGAGGGCAACGGCCTGATGACCGTGCTGGGGCTGGACGTGCGGCAGGTCGGGGACCTGGCGTTCGACAACGGGGTCCGGCTGCACGAGCTCGCGCCCGCCCAGGCATCGCTGGAGCAGGCGTTCATGGAGCTGACCGCGAACAGTGTGCAGTTCCATGCGGGCGTGCCCGGCGAGCCAGGCCTGCAGCCCGCGACGGCACGGGAGGTGGCCTGAGATGACGACGACACTGGCACGGGCCGGCCACGGCGCGCACGCCGGGCTGCCTGCCGCGCGGGGGCGGGCAGGACTGCGCGGGACGTTGCGGTCGGAGCTCACGAAGATCTGGTCGGTCCGGTCCACGTACTGGTCGCTGATCGCGCTCGCCATGATCACGATCGGGATCGGCGCGCTGTTCTGCTTCGGCAAGGCACAGCACTTCAGCCAGCTGCCGGTCAGCGTCCAGCACGCCCAGCGGGCCACCGAGATCGGGCAGGCGACCGAGGTGAGCCTGTTCGGGCTTATCCTCGGCCAGCTGGTGATCGCCGTTCTGGGCGCGATCACGATCACGTCCGAGTACTCGACCGGGATGATCCGCAGCTCGCTGTCGGTCATGCCGCGGCGCGGCGTCTGGCTCGGCGCCAAGGCCGCGGTGTTCGGCACGGTGGGCCTGGTCACCGGGCTGGTGACGTCGTTCGCGAGCTACTTCCTCGGGCAGGCCATCCTGTCCACGCAGCACATCAACTCCACGCTCGGCCAGCCCGGCGTGCTGCGAGCCGTGGTCGGCGGCGGCCTGTTCCTCGCGGTCTGCGGGCTGCTCTCGTTCGGCCTGGGAGCCCTGCTGCGGCACACCGCCGGGGCGATCACGGCCTCGATCGCGCTGCTGTTCGTGCTGTTCGCGCTCACCGGCTTCCTGCCGGAGAACTGGGCCGACCACATCGACAAGTGGCTGCCGTTCAACGCGGGCAGCGCGATCTGGCAGAACGCGTCCGCACCGAACATGCTCAGTCCGTGGACCGGGTTCACCCTGTTCTGCGGCTACGCGGCTGTGGCGCTGATCGGCGGGCTGGTCCTGTTCCGCCGCCGCGACGCCTAGCGGACGGAGCGTTGTCGTGCCGGTCCCTAACCCGGACGAGGACCTCGTCCGGGTTAGGGGTTTCAGGTGTCAACCTCCGCGACGCCTTCCAGGCCTACGGCACGTCCTGGGCGCTCCAAAGCCCGTTAGCTGGGCGGTCATTCCTGGCAGTCCGGGCACCAGAACCTGAGCCGTTCCTGACCCGCGGGACCCTGCTCGCCTCGCCGGACGATGGTCCCGCAGCGTCGGCAGGGCCGGCCGGCCCGCCCGTACACCCAGCTCTCCTGCCCGCGTCTGGTGTCCCCGGTGGATGCGTGACCGGTCCGCGCCTTGTTCTCGTCGAGCAGCCGGTGCCCGAGGTCCACGAGAGCGTGCAGGTCTTCGACATCGCCGACCCGGCGCCAGGGATCGACGCCGCGCAGGAACAGCACCTCCGCCGCAAACCAGGTGCCCAGGCCGGCCAGGTTCCGCTGGTCGAGAAGCGCCTCACCCACCGGCCGTGCCGGATCGCCCTGCAGGCGCCGCACGGCCTCGGCCGCGTCCCAGTCCGGGCCCAGCAGATCTGGGCCGAGGTGGCCGACGACGCGCTCTTCGCTGCCGGTCGGGACCACCTCGACGATCCCGAGCAGGTATCCGAGCGCCTGCCGCTCGTCGTTGCCGAGAACGAGCCGGATCCGGTGATCGCGCGACAGGTAGTCACCGGCCGGCCGGATCCGCCACGAGCCGTCCATGCGCAGGTGCGTGTGCACGGTGACCCCGTTGTCCACGCGAGTGAGCAGGTGCTTTCCGCGGGAGACGGTCCCTGTCACCGTCCGTCCGGCCAGGTCGGTCGTGGCGAACCGCGGCACCCGGAAGTCGCTGCGGGTCAGCACGCGCCCGGTCAGCGCCTCGTCGAGCTGGCGCGCGGTGCGCCAGACCACATCCCCCTCGGGCATGCCGTAAGCATCGCACCGGCGGCCGACAGCCGCACCGGCGGCCGACAGCGACCCGGACCTCAGGGTCAGCCGTTAGTGTCGCCGGCCCGTTGCTGCTGCTAGGACCACAGCGGCGGGCCGGCGACACTAGCCCGGCGGCATGCAGGTGGCCAGATTGTCGGATTGGCGTGCGACAGTGCCACGCATGGGAACTCAGGCTTCTTTCGACCGGGACGCAGTAGCGGAGTTACTGGAGCGCCAGAAGGGTGTCATCACCCGCAGCCAGACCAAAGACTGCGGGATGAGTGACGCCGCCCTACGGCACAGGCTCCGGGCAGGTGGACCTTGGCAGGCGCTGCTTCCTGGCGTGTATCTCTCCGCAAGTGGCGCCGTCACCACTGCGCAGCGACAGGTGGCCGCGATCCTCTACGCAGGATCTGGAAGCGTCATTACCGGACCGGCGGCACTGGGCTGGCATCGCATCCGGGTGCCGAGGACGTCGATAGTGAACGTGCTGGTCCCGGAGCCGCGACGGCGCCGTGACATCGGCTTCGTCCAGCTGAGCCGCACGTCGAGAATGCCGCGCATGATCTTCCCTGATGGCCAGGTCTGCTACGTGCCAGCCGTGCGTGCGGTGGCGGACGCCGTCCGTGGGATGAGGGACCTTGGCGCGGTTCGGGCCATAGTGGCGGATGGCGTGCAACGCGGGATCGTCCTGCATTTCCCGCCCAGGCGGCTGCGGACTGAGCCACAGGTGGTGGCGGCCGAGATCGCGTCTGCGCTCGCCGCCGGGCGCAGCCGCGGGCCACTGGACATCAAGGCGCTGCCGGCCCGGTGAGCCGCGATGCCGCTACAGCAGCTTTCTGAGCTTGAGCAGGTCGAAGACGTTCGCATGGACCTTCAGGCGGCCGGTCAGCCAGGCCCGCGCGAAACTGGCGGGATCCCCGGCGATGGACACGACCACGTCGCTGTCCGCGACGAAACGGACCTGGGCGGCGCCCTCGCCGGGGCCTGCCTCCCGGACCGGCTCAGCGCCGTCCGGGCCGAGCCTCGTTACGAACGTCACCCCGAGGTCGGGGATCTCGCAGCTGAGCGTCCTGTCCGTCAGGAAGGCGGCGCGGTCCTCGGAACTCATGTCTGAAATACGCGCTACAAGGCCTTCCAGTGCTTTACGGCATTCTTCCGCTGTCGCCATCCTGCCCTCGCTTTCAAGGTCATTCTCCGTCCCGGGTTCCCCGGGTGGTCGCCCGGGGCCGACTCGGTGCCGGGTTGGTCTATGAGGTGCGCCATCCCGGTGCCCGGGGGCGGTAGCGTTCCAGGCAGGGCGCAGCAGTGCCGTGGCAAGCGGAATTGGCGGGGGAAAGGGGGAATGGCCGATGGAGGAACAGGCCGAGCGGCCCGAACTGCGCTCGGACGAGATGTCCGGGTTTACGCCGGAAGACCGGCCCGGCCCGGAGCAGGATGCGGACGGTGTTGCGGCCGACATGCGGGACGACCCGGCCGACGCGCCGGACGACACGCCGGACGACACGGCCGAAGCGTGGGAGGACCTGGTCGGCGTGCCGGAGGCCGCGTGGCCCGAGGAGGAGCGCCCCGCAACCGGCGAGCCGAGGGTTGACGCCGCGCTGGCCCGGCTGGACGAGCTCGCGGCCCGCCCGGTGACCGAGCATCGCGCGGTCTTCGAGGACGTGCACCGGCGGCTCAGGGACGTGCTGGGCGAGCTGGACACGCGCGAGCAGAACTCCGGGGACCAGCCCGCCACGGCGGGCGCAGAGCGCCCGGCGGGCCGCTGACCAGCCCGGCAAGTCCATGGTGAGGAGGATGCGGCTGGACACCGAGCTTGTGCGCAGGGGGCTAGCCCGGTCACGGGAGCAGGCCGCCGACCTGATCGCGGCCGGCCGCGTCGCCGTCGGCGGCCAGACCGCCGCCAAGGCGGCCACCCAGGTGGGGCAGGACGCCGCGATCACGGTCGCGCAGGCCAGCACGCACCCGGAGTACGCCTCCCGGGGTGGCCGCAAGCTGGAAGGCGCGCTCGCGGCCTTCGTCGGCCTGGCCGTCGCCGGGCGGCGCTGCCTCGATGCGGGCGCGTCGACCGGCGGCTTCACCGACGTGCTGCTCCGGGCCGGGGCGTCCGCGGTGGTCGCGGTCGACGTCGGCTACGGCCAGCTCGCGTGGGCCCTGCGCACCGACCCCCGGGTGACCGTGCTCGACCGGGTGAACGTGCGCCAGCTCACCGCGGAGCAGGTGGCGCCCGCGCCCGGCCTGGTCACGGCGGACCTGTCGTTCATTTCGCTGTCGCTGGCGCTTCCCGCGCTGGCCGCCTGCGCTGCACCGGATGCCGATTTCGTACTGCTCGTGAAGCCACAGTTCGAGGTGGGCAAGGGCAACGTGGGCGCGGGCGGCGTGGTCAGGGATCCGGCCAAGCGGGCCGACGCCGTCAGGTCCGTGGCGGCCGCGGCGTCCGGCCTCGGTCTCGGCGTGCGGGGAATCACGGCCAGCCCGCTTCCCGGGCCATCCGGGAACGTGGAGTATTTCCTCTGGCTGCGTCGCGGGGCGCCGCCGCTGGACGAGGCCGCGCTGCAGCAGGCGATCACGGAAGGACCTCGATGAAGGCGGAGCGGACCATGCTCGTGGTCGCGCACACCGGGCGGCCGGCCGGGGTGCGCGTCGCCCGCCTGGTGATGCACCGGCTGTCCGCGGCGGGCGTGGCCGTCCGGGTCCTGGAACCAGAGGCAGCGGACCTGGGGCCCGGGCCCGCCGAAGTGGTGCCGGTCTCGGAGCAAGCCGCCAGCGACGCGGAGATGGTGCTGGTGATCGGCGGCGATGGCACTCTGCTGCGCGCGGCCGAGCTGGCCCGCCCGGCCGGGGTGCCGCTGCTCGGGGTCAACCTCGGCCACGTCGGGTTCCTCGCCGAGGCCGAGCCGGAGAACCTGCCCGAGGCGGTCGACCGGGTGGTCGAGGGCAAGTACACGATCGAGCGCCGGATGACGATCGACGTGACCGTGCGGGCGAACGGCAACGTGACGGCCACGACCTGGGCGCTGAACGAGGCGAGCGTCGAGAAGGTCGCCAGGGAGCGCGTGCTCGACATGGTGGTCGAGGTGGACGGGCGGCCGCTGTCGCGGTGGGGGTGCGACGGGGTGGTGTTCGCGACCCCGACCGGCTCGACCGCGTACGCGTTCTCCGCCGGCGGGCCGGTGGTGTGGCCGGAGGTTGAGGCGATGCTGATGGTGCCGATCAGTGCGCACGCGCTGTTCGCACGCCCCATGGTGGTCTCGCCGCGCTCCGTGCTGGCAACAGAGGTCATAGGACCCGCCACGCGACAAGGTGAAACGTTCCGTGCCGTTCTGTGGTGCGATGGACGTCGTAGGGTTGACCTGAACCCCGGAGCCCGCGTGGAGGCGCGGCGCGGCACCGAGCCGGTGCTGCTGGCAAGGCTCAGCGGTATCGGCGTGGACACCGACGGAGCCGAGGTGGGGGCGCCGTTCACGGACCGGCTGGTGGTCAAGTTCGGCCTCCCGGTCGCGGGCTGGCGGGGCCGGGGCGACCCACGGTCGCCAGAGCGCGACGGCAGCGCCGACGAAACGGCGGCGCGCCAGCGAGACGAGGAGCCGGGCGGCGATGCTTGAGGAAGTCCGGATCACCGGGCTCGGGGTGATCGACGACGCCGTGCTCGACCTGTCCCCGGGCTTCAACGTGGTGACCGGCGAGACCGGCGCGGGCAAGACCATGGTCGTCTCCGGGCTTGGCCTGCTGTTCGGCGGCCGGGCCGACCCATCCCGGGTCCGGCCCGCGGCGGAGCGGGCGAGCGTCGAGGGCAGGCTCAGCGTCGCCGCGGACGGCCCGGTCGCCCGGCAGGTGAACGAGGCGGGCGGCGACCTCGATGACGACGGCGCGGCGCTGATCCTGAGCCGCTCGGTGTCGGCCGAGGGGCGTTCCCGCGCCTACGCGGGCGGCCGGTCGGTCCCGGTGTCCCTGCTCATCAGCCTGGCCGATGACCTGGTCACGGTGCACGGCCAGGCCGACCAGCAGCAGCTGCTCAAGCCCGGCCGGCAGCGCGAGGCGCTCGACCGGTTCGCCGGGGCAGACCTGGCGGCGCTGCTGGCCCGCTACCAGCGGGTGTACCAGCGCCACCGGGATGTGCGCGCGGAACTCGACCAGCTGACGTCGCAGGCGCGGGAGCGGGAGCAGGAGGCCGACGACCTGCGCCGCGGGCTGGCCGAGATCGAGCAGGCGGAGCCCGCCGAGGGGGAGGACGTCGACCTGCTCGCCGAGGAGCAGCGGCTCTCTCACGCGGACGCGCTGCACTCCGCGGCCACGACCGCGCACGAGGTTCTGCTCGGCGACCCGTCGAGCGGTCAGTACGACGCGGCCGACGCGGTCACCCTGCTCGGCGCGGCGCGCCAGGCGCTGGAGGCCGCCGCCCAGCACGACACCGCGATCGCGGCCCTGGGGGCACGGGTCTCCGAGGCGGCCTACCTGGTCTCCGACGTCGCGGCCGACCTCGCGTCCTACGCGCAGTCGGTGGAGGCGGATCCGGTGCGGCTCGCCGCCGTGCAGGAGCGGCGGGCGACGCTCGGCCGCCTGATCCGGCTGTACGGCGCGGAACCGCCGGCACCGGCTAGCGCTGGCGATGCAGCGGGCGCAGCCGAATCTGGCGACCCTGCCGGAACGGGTAGCTCCCCGCCGGACGGGCCGCCCGCCGGCGGTCTGGCGTCCGTGCTTGCGTGGGCCAAGCAGGCAGGTGCCCGGCTGGCCGAGCTGGAGGGCGCCGACGACCGGATCGCCGGCCTCGCGGATGAGGAAGCGTCGCTGGCGGCGGAAGTCGGGCAGCTGGCCGGTGACCTGTCCGCCGCGCGGAAAGAGGCGGCGGACACGTTCGCGGACGACGTCAGCGCCGAGCTCACCGCGCTGGCGATGCCGCACGCGCGGCTTACGGTGGCGGTGACGCCGCTCGGCGAGCCCGGCCCGCACGGCGCCGACGAGACCGAGATCAGGCTGGCGGCGCATCCGGGCGCTCCCGCGCTCCCGCTGCACAAGGGAGCCTCCGGCGGCGAGCTGTCCCGGGTCATGCTGGCCATCGAGGTCGTGTTCGCCGGGGCGGATCCGGTGCCGACGTTCGTGTTCGACGAGGTGGACGCCGGCGTCGGCGGCAAGGCCGCGGTGGAGATCGGGCGCAGGCTGGCCCGGCTGGCACGGCTCGCGCAGGTGATCGTCGTGACGCACCTTCCGCAGGTCGCAGCCTTCGCGGACACGCACCTCGTGGTGGAGAAGGCCGGCGATGGCTCGGTGACGAGGAGCGGGGTCACCCGGCTCGACCAGCCGGGACGGGTCAAGGAGCTGTCCCGGATGCTGGCTGGGCTCGAGGACTCCGAGTACGGCCGGGCCCATGCCGAGGAACTGCTCGCCGCCGCGGCGGCGGAACGGGCCGCCCCAGCCGCCGGCACCGCCTAAGCTGCCGAAACTGGGGTCAGGCTGTGAAGTTGCTGACGATTGCGGTCCGTGACCGCACCTGTGTTCTCCGGCATCCGCAGAATCTGGCAAACTTACTGTGCGATGAAGGCTCAGCCTCGCAAAATCCGCAGGAATCGCCGGAAAGCAGCTGATGAGCTACCCGGTGTAACTGCGGTCGCGCGGTTGGACCGGAAGACCAAGAGTCTCGTCAACCGGCTGTGCCCCGGTGACATCGCCGTCATTGATCACGCGGACCTGGATCTCACCGGCGCCGACGCGCTGATCGGCCGGCAAGTCGCCGCGGTCGTGAACGCATCGCGCAGCATCACCGGCCGGTATCCGAACCGGGGGCCGGAGCACCTGCTCGAGGCCGGGATCCCGCTGATCGACGACTGCGGCCCCGAGGTGTTCGACCGGGTGCAGGAGGGCCAGAGCGTCCGGCTGGACGGTGACACGCTGTACTCGGGCGACACGGTCGTGGCCAAGGGCCGGCTGCAGGACGCCGAATCGGTGCAGTCGGCGATGGCCGAAGCCAAGGCGCACGTGTCCGCGGAGATCGAGGCGTTCGCCAAGAACACGCTGGAGTACATCAAGAACGAGTACCCGCTGCTTGTCGACGGGGTCCGGGTCCCGGACCTGCGCACCAAGCTGGACGGCCGGGACGCGCTGGTCGTGGTGCGCGGCTATCACCATCGTGAGGACATCGCCACGCTGCGCTCCTACATCAGGGAGCGAAAGCCGGTCATGATCGGCGTCGACGGCGGTGCCGACGCCCTGCTCGAGGCCGGGTACCGGCCCGAGCTGATCATCGGCGACATGGACTCGATCTCCGACCGGGCGCTGACCTGCGGCGCCGAGGTCGTCGTGCACGCGTACCCGGACGGCACCGCGCCGGGGCTGCCGCGGGTCAAGGCGCTGGGGCTGCATCCCGCGCTCTGCGCCGTGCCGGGGACGAGCGAGGACATCGCCCTGCTCATCGCCGACGAGAAGGGCGCCAGCCTGATCGTCGCGGTCGGCAGGCATGACACGTTGGTAGAGTTCCTGGACAAGGGACGGGCGGGGATGGCCAGCACGTTCCTGACCCGGCTGCGGGTGGACGACAAGATCGTTGACGCCAAGGGCGTCAGTCGGCTCTACCAGAGCAGGGTGTCGGCGATGGCCATCATCCCGCTCGTGATTGCGGCCGCGATCACCGTCCTGATCGCGCTCGCTGTCCTGCCCGTGGGCCAGGTCTTCTTCCGGGACCTCGGCACGCAGCTGCAGAACTTCTGGTATTGGCTGACTGGACTGCTCTAGTGATCGACTTTCGGTACCACCTGGTCTCGATCGTCGCCGTGTTCCTCGCGCTGGCGATCGGCATCGTCGTCGGCGCGACCGCGCTGCAGCCGCACGTGGCCGACGTCCTGAAGCGAGAGTCGACCGACGAGCAGCACCAGATCAGCTCGGAGCGGACGAAGATCAAGGACCTCCAGAACGAGATCGCCGGCGACGGGGAGTTCGCCCAGGCAGCCGCGCCGCTGCTGCTGGCCGATCTGCTCACCGGGCAGAAGGTCGTGCTGGTGACCGCGCCCGGTGCGGATGGCTCGACGATCAGCGGCATCACCAGCGCCCTCGACCTGGCGGGGGCGAAGGTGACCGGCCAGGCCCAGCTGCAGCCCGCGTTCTTCGACACCAGCGCCAGCACCGAGACCAGCCTCGACGCCCTGGCCCAGAAGGTCTCCCCGCCCACCGTCACCCCGGGCGGCCAGACCGCGGTGCCCGGCCTGAGCGCTCAGATAGCCGGCCAGCAGAACGCCGCGGAGGTCATCGCGCCCGCGCTGGTCAGCAGCGACGGCACCGACCTTCCGGCCAGCCAGGCCGAGGCAGTTCTCTCCGGGTTCGCCCAGCAGGGATATCTGCAGGTGAATCCCTCGAAGGGTTACACGGCCTCGGCGCTGTCCGAGGCCACCCTGGCCGTGGTGGTCATCCCCTCGAGCCCGCCCGCGTCGGGCGACTCCGACCCAGCGAATCAGGCGCTGCTGGCCCTGGCCGACCAGCTCGAGCTGCAAAGCCGCGGCGTCGTGCTCGCGGGCTCGCTTCCCGGATCCGGTTCGGGCAGCGCGATCGACGAGCTCGTCAACGGCAGTACCGGGATCAAGGTGTCGAGCGTGGACAACGCGAACAGCGAGGCCGGGCAGATCATGGTCGCCCAGGCCCTGAGCTACCTGCTGGCCGGGAAGAAGCCGGCCGCGTACGGCGTCTACGCCTCCGCGGTCCCCAGCCCGGCGCCCACCCCGTCTCCGGCGCCCACGCCGACGCCGTCGACGTCGGTCAAGCACAAGGGCACCGCATGAGCCGGCTCCTGCCCCGGGCCGGACGCGCGGC
>JASHQP010000018.1 GCA_030039095.1 Streptosporangiaceae bacterium | reverse complement strand
ACGCTCACAGGCAGAGTCTAAAGCCCGGGTATTGACCTGGCTAGACGAATCTGCATACAGTCAGCGCTAACCTTCCACGCGGTGACGCGCTGGATCGATCGTCTGTGGCCGCTCTAGGAGGCACTTTGTGCCTGTCATTCGCGATACTTCGCCCACCACGGCCGTCAGGTCGACGCTGACTGGCGAGTGATCTGAATACAGTTTCGAGCCGCGCCCGCGGAGGGAGACCAGATGTCGACTCCAGATGACCAGCAGGGTCTCGACAACTTCGTCGAAACAGAAGGCAAGGTCTGGGTAGCCGAGACCGACCTCAAGTCCGGCGCCGTGCGGCTGCCCGGAGCCATCATGCAGAACGTCACGCACATCGCCCCCGCGATCGCCGCGTTCTTCTTCACCCAGACCATCGTCGGTTTCTCCGGCGCGCACGCCCCGCTCGCCTACCTGATCGGGTTCCTGGTCGTGCTGGCGCTCGGCATGTGCCTGGTGCAGCTCGCCAAGAGGTTCCCTTCGGCTGGCGGCTACTACACGTACGTGAGCCGCACACTCGGCCCCCGGCTCGGCTTCCTGACCGGCTGGCTGTACGCGCTGTACTCGCCGATCGTGGCCGGCCCGGCCCTTGCCTACCTCGGCCTTATCTTCCAGGGAGAATTCCAGACCTACTACCACGTGACCTGGTTCCACTGGTGGTACCTCGTGATCATCGGCCTGCCGCTGATTGCGCTGGTCGGGTATCTCGGCATCGCCCCCTCGGTCCGCACGATCGTGATCGTCGGCGCGATGGAGTTCCTCATCGTCCTGCTCCTGGGTCTGTGGGGGCTCGCCGACCCGGGGCAGGGAGGCTTCACGTTCCAGTCGTTCAGCTACGGCTTCAACCCGGGATCGATCGGCACCTCGAGCGGGTTCGCGCTGGCGATCGTGTTCACCGTGCAGGGCCTTACCGGCTGGGAGGCGGCGGTCCCGCTGGCGGAGGAGACCGAGAGCCCCCGGCGCAACGTGCCGCGGGCGACGATGGCGTCGATCGCCATCATCGGCATCATGCTGGTCATCGTGATCTGGGGCCAGGTCATCGGGTGGGGCGACACCAACCTTGGCAAGCTGATCTCCTCACCCGAGCTGCCGGCCCTGGTGATCGCGCACCGGGTCTGGGGCAGCGTGTGGTGGCTGGCGCTGCTCGCGATGTTCACGTCGGTGTTCGGTGCCAGCATCGCCTGCCAGAACGTGGCAACCCGGATGTGGTACGGCATGGGGCGCAGCGGTGTACTGCCGTCCGCGTTCGGCGGGGTACACCCGGTCCGCAAGACGCCGACGCTCGCCGTCACCGTCCAGCTGGTGCTGTCGGTGCTGCTGGCGCTGGGCGCCTGGTGGCTGGGCCCGCAGGAGATGTTCATCCTGGTGCTCGGCTTCGTCCTGGTTATCGCGGTGATCTTCATCTACATCGCCGCGAACGTTGGCGTCGTCGTTTACTACTGGCGGGAGCAGCGGGCGCACTTCAACTGGATCCTGCACTTCGTCTTCCCGGTGGGCACCAGCGCGGTGCTCCTCTACTCGCTCTACAAATCGTTCAGCCCGTTCCCGGCCCACCCCTATAACTGGTCGCCGGTTATCGTCGCCGTCTGGCTGATCGTCGGCATCGGTATATTGGCCGCGCTGAAGCTGCGCGGCAACGAGGGCTGGCTGTCGAAGGCCAGCGCGATCGTCGAAGAGCGCCCCGAGACAACCGAGGAAGAAAAGCACCGCCCCGCCGTCTGGGAATGACCGCCGCTCTGGCCCGCCCGCAGGTTCAAGGAGGCAACGAGCATGAACGATGAAGCCCGGTCGGTACCGCGCCCGGAGGGCGAGCCGGTGCGGTCGTACCGCACCCGTTTCCGCCAGGACGAGGACCCCCTGTCCGAGGGCGGGATCTGGGTCAACGGCCGCACCGACGGTATCGACTGGGTGGACATCGTCGTGCGGAACGGGGTCGCCTACGGCGGGCTGAGCCGCATGGCCGTGGCCGAGCAGAGGGCGCAGCAGGGCAACCTCGATCCCGGTACCTCGCCCGAGGCGGCGCCGGTGGGCGACTACGACGACCCGACGGCGGTACTCGGCGGCGTGTGGGGGCGCAACCAGCACGCCGTGGCCCGGGTGTTCAGCAGGAATCAGACCGAGGACTACTTTCAGGAAGTCGAAATACGCCTGCGCAGCGCGATCGCCCCGCACTCCTGCACCGGCTATGAGGTGTTCTGGAGATGTCTCGGGAACGAGAATGCCTACGCGGAGATCGTGCGGTGGAACGGGAAAGCCGGTGACTTCACGTCTCTGGCGCGGCGAACCGGGCCCGACTGCGGGGTCAAGGAAGGCGACCTGGTCGAGGCGACGATATTCGGCAACGTCATCAGGAGCTACATAAACGGCATCCAGATCCTCGAGACGACCGATGACGTCTTTGCCGAAGGAAGCCCCGGCATCGGATTCAATTTCGGGGTGGGCGAGACCAACGTCGACCACGGTGTGACGTATTTCGAGGTGGACACCTACGATGACTGAGGCCGGGACCCTGGGAGGCGCGAATGACGAGCATGGGCAGCGTGAGCCCGCCAGGGGCCGAGCTTTCGACCAGGGTCGTGCACGACCAGCTTCGGGCCAGCATTCTCCGCGGTGAATTCGACTCCGACGCACCCATCTCCCAGGTCCAGCTCGCCGCGCGGCTGGGCGTCTCCCGCACCCCGCTGCGGGAGGCCCTCCGCATGCTGCAGCGGGAGGGGCTGATCGACTCCGAGCCCAACCGGCGCGTCCGGGTGGCCCAGCTCACGGTGCCCGACCTGGAGCAGCTGTACGCGGCTCGGATCGTGATCGAGTCCCTCGGCGCGCGCCTGGCGGTGCCCGCGCTCACCGCCGAGGACCTGGCCGAGATGGGCCGGCTGCTCGCCGAGATGACGGAGGTGGACCGCGAGCTCGAGGAGTGGGACGTCTGGCACCGGGCCTTCCACGACCTGCTGAAGAGCCGGTACGGGGAACGGCTCAGCCGCACCGCCCAGGACCTGTTCGACTACACCGAGCGGTACCGGCACGTCTACCTGACCAGCCCGCACGCACTGGCCACCGTGGAAGAGGACCACCAGGCCATCTACGCCGCCTGCCAGGCGGGGGACGCCGTCGCGGTGAGCGTGCACCTGGCGCGGCACACGGCCCGGGCGGCGCTGACCTGCATTGCCCTCGCGGAGCCGGAACACGACCCGGCGCCGGTCCGGGAGGCGCTGCGCATGGTCACCGGGAACGACTGATCCGGGATGCCGCACCCACCCGCCGGATCCGGCCCGGCCAAGGTCGAGGACCTGCCGAGCCCGGCGCTGATCGTCGATCTCGACGCGTTCGAACGGAACGTTGCCGCAGCGGCCGACCTGGTCCGCGGCTCGGGCACCCGGCTGCGGCCGCACGTGAAGACCCACCGCACGCCGGGCCTGGCCATCCGCCAGCTGGGCCCGCATGCACGGGGCGTCACGTGCGCCACCGTCGGCGAGGCCGAGGCGATGGGAGCCGCCGGCATCGGCGACGTCTTCCTGGCAAACGAGATCGTGTCACCGGTCAAGGCCGAGCGGCTGGCCCGGCTGGCCCGCGGCGCGGAGGTGGCGATCGCCGTCGACTCAGGGCGCGGGGTCGACGTCATCGCGGCCGCGGCGGCCCGCGCCCGGGTGGAGGTCGGGGTTCTCGTCGACGTCGACATCGGGCTCGGCCGGTGCGGCGTCGCCGGGCCGGCCGAGGCTGTGGCGCTGGGGCGGATCGTCGCTGGCACGCCGCGGCTACGGCTGCGGGGCATCATGGGCTACGAGGGGCGGCTACGCGCCGCCAACACCGAGCGTGGCGAGCGGATCACCCAGGCGGAGACGGGCCTGGCCGCCGTGCGCCAGGCGTTCGCCTCGGCCGGGCTGGCGTGCGGGGTGGTCTCGTCCGGGGGGACCTCCACCTTCCTGCAGGCCGTCGCCGATCCGGCGATCACCGAGATCCAGGCGGGCACGTACGCGCTCATGGAGACCGACCTGGCCGGCCTCGGCCTGCCGTTCGTCCCGGCGCTGACCGTGTCGGCGATGGTGATCAGCCGGTCGGGCAGCCAGGTGGTGCTGGACGCCGGGCGCAAGTCGATCTCCTGCGACTACGGGCCGCCCGCCCCGCTGCCGCCGGAGGCGACCCTGACCGCGATCAACGAGGAGCACACCACGCTGCGGTGGGACGGCGAGCCGCCCGATTTCGGGGCGCGGGTCGAGCTGCGCCCGCTGCACGTCAGGCTGACCTTCAACCTGCACGACGAGGTCTGGCTCACCCGCGGCGACAAGGTCATCGACCGCCTCCCCGTTCTCGCCCGCGGCCGTTCCTCTTGAACGCGGTGATCGCCGCGGGATCGCACGGCAGGAGGTTACTGTCCGCGGGCCAGGCCGGCGTAGCCCGGTATTTCGTCGCCGATGTCCGGACCGCGCCCCGTCCGGCGGGATGATAGCGGCCGGCGGCTCAGCGCAGCGGGTTGAACGGTGCAAGCGCCGCCTCGGGACGGCCGGTGGCGATGCGGCGGGCCAGAAGCCGGCCGGTCGCCGGGCCGAGCGTCATCCCCCACATCCCGTGGCCTCCGGCCACGAACAGGCCCTCGTCCCGGGTGGCGCCGATGATCGGCAGGCCGTCGGGGGTCACCGGCCGCGGCCCGACCCACGGGCCGGTCAGCGTCGACCAGTCGACGCCCGGCAGGTATGCCCGCGCTGACCGCACGATCGCCCCGATCCGGCGCCGGTCCAGCGCGTCGTCGGGCCGCCGGAACTCCATGGTGCCCGCGGCCCGGAAGCCGCCCGGAGCCGGCGTGATCGCCACCCGCGCGGTCGGCAGGTACAGCGGCTGGCTCAGCGGCTCGGGAGTCCGAACCTTGAACGAGTAGCCCCGGCCTGCCTGGGTCCGTACCCGAACTCCCGTCGGGCCCGCGAGTGCGTTGATCCATGCGCCATTCGCCAGCACGCACACGTCGACGTCCACGGGCCGGCCAGCAACGTCGAGCCGTACCCCGCCGGGGCGGCTCGCGATCGCGGTGACCGGCGCCCCGGCGACGATGGCCCCTCCGCGGCTGCGCACCGAGGCGGCCAGGCTCTGCACGAAGTCCAGCGGCTGAAGGAACTGCTGGCCGCCGATCCGCAGGCCGTAGCCGACCCGCGAGCCGAGCAGCGGCTGTTCCCGCCGCAGGTCGGCCGCGCTGATTTCGTCGAGTTTGACGTCCATGCCGCCGGCCGCGGCGATGGCCTGCACCTCGTGCCGGAGCGGCCCGGCCTGCTCCGGCCCGTCGAAGGCCGCCACGATGGCCGCGTCCTTGGGGCCGTCGGCCACCCCCGCCTCGGTCAGCAGCTCGTAGGAGGGCAGCGCGAGGGCGTTGAGGCTCGCGAAGCTGGCGACCCCGGCGAGCCACTGACGGTGGGTGCTGTGCGCAGCGAACCCGGCGAGGAACCGCCATGTGGCAG
Organism: Streptosporangiaceae bacterium; assembly: GCA_030039095.1. The sequence goes on along the minus strand of JASHQP010000018.1, from coordinate 8,220 downwards.
GGATGGACCCGGGCGGGATGCGCAGCGGGCTAGACGGGCGCAGCAGCGAGGTCAGCCCGTACCGCAGCGCGGAGGGCTCGGCCAGCGGGGCGACCATCGCCGGGCTGATCCATCCCGCGTTGCCGGCCGAGGCGCCAGCGGCCACGTCGCGGCGGTCGTACACGCTGACGGCGAAGCCCTCGTCCTGCAGGAACCATGCAGTGCTCAGCCCGATGATCCCCGCGCCGACGACCGCCGCGCGTCCGCCCTTATTGTCGCTGGTCATTCCCCTGTTGTATCAGCGGTGGCGGCCGCGTCGGTGTCGGGTACCGCGCCGGAGACCGTCCAGTACCGGCCGGACCTGGGCCGGACGAACAGGAAGTAATAGATCAGCGCGGCCGCGAAGATGCCGGCGCAGAGCCAGAGGTCCGAGCCCTTCTGCTTGGTCAGTGCGATGACAACCCCGGCCAGCGCGATGATCGGCGGCACCGGCCAGAGCGGCATCTTCGACGGCCGGTCCAGGTGCCGCTGGCGGACCCGGCTGACGAGGGCGGAGACGGCGATCAGGCCGTACAGGACGATGATCAGCACGGCGGTGAACGTGACCACGGTTATCAGCGAGGACTGGAAGCACAGGATGGCCGCCAGCGCCCCGACGATCAGCGTGGCCACCCACGGCGACCCGCGCCGCGACTCGACCTTCGAGATCCACGAGCTGACCGGCTCGGGCCACGCGACGTCCCGCCCGCTGGCCCAGACGATCCGGGAGAACTGCAGGGTGATGGCCACGGAGGCGTTGAAGATCGCGATCAGGGCGCCGTAGGTGACGATCGTGATGAACGTGTGTCCGAAGGCCTCGCCGCCCACCTCGGTGACCGGCGTCGCGGAGTGCAGGAAGGCCGGCAGATTGTGCGCGCCGAAGACGATCGCGATGAAGGGGATGAGCTCGAAGAAGATGCCGATCGCCGCCGCGGTCACCACGGCCCGCCCGACCTCGGCCTTCGAGCCGAGCACCTCCTCGGCGAAGTTGATCCCGCTGTCGTAGCCGTTCACCGAGAACAGCGCGGTGGCCAGCGCCGTGACGATCAAGCCCACTCCGACGGCGGCCACCCCGTTGGTGCCGCTCGGGCCGACCGGGTGGGTCAGGATCGACAGTGGCTGCTGCCAGTGGCTGAACCCGGCGACCGCGAGTGCTCCCACGACGATCAGCTCGATCGCCAGGCAGACCCCGGTGAACCAGGCGTTGAACTTGATCTGCATCAGGCAGACGAGCGTGACCAGGATCATCCCGAAGCCGGAGATGAGCCTGGTCGAGATGCTCGGGTCGAGCGCGTGCACGTAGGTGCCGATGCCGATGGCCACGCTGGCGGGCAGGAAGATGGCCTGGCCGATGTAGTCGACCATGGCCACGAACCCGGTGGCCTTGCCGAGCACCCGGGTGACGATCGAGAACAGCCCGCCGGCGACCGGGAACATCGAGCCGAGCTCGCCCATGCAGAACGCCACGTTCAGCGCGATGAAGCACCCGATGAGGTAGGACCACACCGAGCCCGTGCCCGCGGTCGCCACCACGGCGGTCCCGACGACGAGCAGCGATGCAGTCGGGGTGATGTCCGAGAGGATCAGGGCGATGTGCCCGAGCGAGTTGACCGCCCGCTTGAGCTCCTGCCGGTAACCCAAGGACTCCAGGGACTGCTGCGAACCCGATTCGCCGGCCACCACGTCCTGTGCCTCTGACACCGCAACTCCTGACACTCATATATAAAGTGCAGCTAATTGCGCGTAAGCTACACCTACGATTGGTGCAGGTCAATGGCCGGTCAGGAGGCACGCGTGAAGGCGTTCATCTCGGTCGACATGGAAGGCGTATCGGGAATCACCGACCCCGAGGACGTGCTTCCGGACGGGGCGGACTACCAGCGCGGGCGTGTGTTCATGACCGGCGACGCCAATGCCGCCATTCTCGGCGCCTACGACGGGGGAGCCGACGAGGTGCTGGTGAACGACTCACACTGGATCATGCGCAACCTGCTGCTCGAGCAGCTCGATCCCCGCGCGCGCACGATCAAGGGTTTCCACAAGTCGCTGTGCATGGTGCAGGGCCTCGACGCGTCGTATGACGGTGCCGTGTTCGTGGGATATCACGCGTGCGCGGGTACGGAGGGCGGCGTGCTCAATCACACGCTGCTCGGCAAGGAGATCCAGAACGTCTACCTCAATGGCGAGCCCACGGGCGAGACCCGGCTGAACGCCGCCTACGCCGGCCATTTCGGTGTGCCGGTCCTGGTCGTCGCCGGCGACGCTGCGGTGTGCGCCGAGGCGGAGCGGTTTCTGGAAGGGGTGCAGACCGTCGCCGTCAAGGACGGCATCGACAAGTTCAGCGCCAACTGCCTGCACCCGGCCGTCGCCCAGGCGCGCATCAGGGAGACGACGGCCAGGGCCGTCGCCGACCGTGAGCGGGCGACGCCGTACCGGCTGGCCTCGCCGTACCGGCTCGGGATCGAGTGGAATTCCACCACGATCGCCGCGACCTGCGCGATGATCCCGGGCGTCGGGCTGAGCGGCTCGCGTTCCGTGGAGTTCGTCACCGACGACTACCCGGAGCTCATGCGCGTGCTGGTCGTGATGCTCCTGCTGGGCATGCAGGTGGGCCAGAAGGCGATCTATGGCTGAGAACGGTGCGGGCTCCGGCGCGCCGCACGATCCCGTCGATCTCGGCGGCACCGTGCGGGCCCAGCGCGAGCGGCGGCACCTGACGATCGCGTCCCTTGCCCGCAAGGTCGGGGTCAGCGCCGCGGCGATCAGCCAGATCGAGTCGGGTGCCGTCCAGCCCTCGCTGGCCACCCTCCGCAAGCTGGCGGCGTCGCTCGAGATACCGGTCTTCCGGCTGTTTCTGCCGGTCGAGGCGGAGGCGGTCAGCGTCGTCCGGCGCGAAGACCGGGTGACGATCGGAAGGCCCTCCTCCGAAGCGCGCTACCAGTTACTCAGCCCGTCGATGCAGGGCCAGCTCGAGGTCATGGAGGTCTCCATCGGACCCGGCCAGGTGTCCGCCCCCGAATTACTCAGCCACGCCGGCGAGGAGTGCCTGGTCATCCTCACCGGCCGGGGCGCTCTCGAGTTCGGTGATGGGGTCGTCGACCTTCGGGCCGGAGACGCCGCGACCTTTCAGGGCACGATCCCGCACCGGCTGCGCAACACCGGCAGGCGCGAACTGCGGGCTCTGTCCATCATCACGCCGCCCTCATTCTGACCCATGCGACCGTGACAAGCTTCAGGGATGCTGATCGTCATTGCCGGACTGCCCGGGTCGGGCAAGAGCACGCTGGCGGGTGATCTCGGGCGGGCGCTGAAGTGCGGGGTGCTCGGCGTGGATCAGGCCGAAGCGGCGATGTGGCGAGCAGGAGTCAGCCCGTCCGGGCCGACTCACCACGCCGCGTATCTCGTGGTGGGTGCGCTCGCCGCTGAGCAGCTAAGTCTCGGGCACGATGTGATCGTCGATGCCGTGAACGGCCCCGAGCCCGCCCGTGCCCAGTGGCGCGATCTGGCTGACCAGGTGGGCGCCGAGCTGAGGTTCATCGTCGTCGAGTGCGGCGACGACCGCGTCTACCGAGACCGGGTAGAGCACCGAACCAGGGACATCGAGGGATTCCCGGAGCCCACCTGGGAAGGCGTCCTGAGGCGCCGCGCCGGCTTCCCGCCCTGGACCGACGAGCGGCTGATGGTCGACTCGGTGAACTCGCGCGAAGCGAATCTGCAAGCCGCGCTGGAGTACCTGTCGGCCAATAGGCTCTGACATCAGGGGAACAGGAGTTTGCAGAAGTGTCAGAGATGCCCTCTATCATCAAAAACATGAACGAAAACCCTTTGTTGAGCGCCGTCGATGATCCACGAGCCGGAGGCCCGGCCGGCCCGGGACCGCAAGACCCCGATCCGCCGCTGGTGCCGCTGCAACGGCTGGAGGAGCAGATCTGCGAGCTGGCCGCGCACCTGGCCGCCGGGACCCGCCGGTTCCTGCAGCTGATCGCCGAATTCGACGCCCGCGAAGGCTGGGCGGCCTGGGACCTGCCCTCGTGCTCGGCGTGGCTGGCGTGGAAATGCCAGATCGCCCCCGGCACCGCCCGCGAGCAGGTCCGCGTCGCCCGCGCCCTGGCCAGCCTGCCGCACATCACCGCCCAGTTCGCCGCCGGGCGGATGTCCTACGCCAAGGTACGCGCGCTGAGCAGGATCGCCACCACCGCGACCGAAGCGGACCTGGCCCAGATCACCGCGCCGATGACCGCCGCGCAGTGCGAGCGGTTCGCCGCCGCCCACCGCAAAGCCTGCGACACCGAAGAACTGGCAGCCTGGGCGGCGCGGCGGGTACGTGTCCACGTCGGCGAGGACGCGACGGTGACGATCAGCGCCCGGCTGCCCGCCGCCGACGGCGCGGTCGTGCTGCAGGCCCTGCGCGCCGCCGCCGGCGACTGCGAGCACCCGCACCGCCCGCACACCGACGACAGCCCCGGCCATCAGCCCTGCCGCCGCACAGACCTGGCCGCCCTCCCTCGCCATGCCGGGAATGCCGTCGCAGCCTACCGTGCCAGCATCTCGATGACGTCGGTGGCGGGCCGGTCGGTGGCGGACCGGAAGCCCTGGCCGGCCCACAGGCTCATCCGGTCGGTGTCCCCCGCCTTGGCGGCGGCCGCGCGGAGGCCGCGGGTCGCGTTGTTGATCTCCGGATAGGCAGCCGGGGCGTCGGCGTGATCGAGCATGAACCGGTTGAGCAAGCCCCGGGCGGGCCGGCCGCTGAACGCGCGGGTGATGGCGGTCAGGGTGTAGCGGGGGCTGGCGAGGGCTGCCTTGTGTGCCGGGTTCGCGCCGCTTTCCGGGCAGCGCAGGAACGCGGTGCCGCACTGGGCGGCGACCGCCCCGGCCGCCAGGACGGCCCGGACCTGGGCGGCGGAGACGATCCCGCCGGCCGCGATCTGCGGCAGGCCGGTCACCCGCGCCACCTCGCCGATCAGCGACAGCAGCCCGTAGTCCTGGCCGGGGGCGTCGCTGTTGCTGAACGTTCCCCGGTGCGCGCCGGCCTCGATGCCCTGCGCGCACAGCAGGTCCGCGCCGGCGGCGGCGGCGGCCTGGGCCTCGGCCGGGCTGGTTACCGTCACTGCGACCGCCGTGCCCGCGGCGCGGAACCCGGCCACGACCTCGGCCGAGGGGCAGCCGAAGGTGAAGCTGACCAGCGTCGGCGCCGCCGCCAGCACGGCGGCCAGCTTGTCCGCCCAGCGGTCGTCGTCCCATACCGGGTCGCCGACGGTCCCGCCGGCCGCCAGGGCGTCCCCGGCCAGCGACGCCAGGTAGGCGGCGACCCGTTCCGGCTCCGAAGACCGATCCCCGGGAACGAAGAGATTGACACCAAACGGTCCTGGCGTCGCCGCCCGCACCTCAGCGATCTCGGCCACGAGCGCGTCGGCCGTCTTGTAGCCCCCGGCGAGGAAGCCGATCGCACCGGCTTCGGCCGCGGCCGCCACCAGCGCGGGATTCGACGGGCCGCCGGCCATCGGCGCGACAACCACCGGCAGGCGGAACAGGTCTCTCGGCTCGTGCACGGTCATGACCCTCATGATTCCGGTCGGCTCTCTTGACAACCAGGTGATTCGCGCCACACGATGCATCGGCGATGAACAGCACGAATGTGAGCACCTATCCGCGCCTTCGAGTCAGCGGAAACGCCCGGCAGCGGGGCCGCGCGTACGGCGAGCAGGCACGCGAACGCATCCGGCTCAGCCGGGACGGGTATGCGGAACTCTTCGCCAGCGCGGCCGGCTGGACCTGGGAACAGGCCGTCGCGTCCGCCGAGCGTTACGCGAAGCCGATCCGGGACCTGGCCGCGGACGTGATGGAGGAAATCGAGGGCATCGCGGAGGGCTCCGGGCTGCCGGCGGGCGACGTGCTGACGATCAACGCGCGCACCGAGATCCTCTTCGCGGCCACCGCCAGGGAAGCCGCCGCGCAGCGCGCCGCCCTGGCCAGGGAGTGCACGGCCCTTGCGCTGCTGTCCGGCAGGACCCGGGCCGGGCGTCTGCTGCTGGCACAGAACTGGGACTGGATGGTGCACGCGTTCGGCACCGTTGTCGTGCTCGAGGTCGAGCAGCCGGGCGACCGGCCGAATTTCGTTACCGTCGTCGAGGCGGGCCTGCTGGCCAAGACCAGCATGAACTCGGCCGGGCTCGGCGTGGTCACGAACGCGCTGGTGAGTTCCGCGGACCGGGGAGAACCGGGGATCCCGTACCACGTGATGCTCCGCCTTATGGCGAACTGCGAGACCCTGACCGACGCCCTGAAGGCAGCCCAGGCCGCACCGCGGGCGTCATCGGCCAACTACCTCATCGCGCACGCCGACGACGTCGCGGTCAACGTGGAAGCCGCGCCCGGCGACTTCCGGGCGCTGAGCTGGCAGATCCCGCAGGATGGCTGCCTCGTCCACACCAACCACTTCCTCAGCCTGCCGCCCGGAACCGATGAGGTATCGCTGTACGCGATGCCCGACAGCCTGGTCCGCCTGCAGCGCGCGGCGGGCGAACTCGGCGCGAGCGCCGCCTGGGACGTCAAGGAGATCGGCGAGCTCCTGGCCGATCACTCCGGCTGGCCCACCAGCATCTGCGGCCACCCCGACCCGCGCGCGCAGCCGGTTGATCTGGGCGCCACCGTCGTGTCGGTCGTCATGGACCTGGCCGGACGGCAGATGTGGCTGGCGAGCGGGAACCCGTGCACGCACCCGTTCGAGCAGCTCAGCTTCGGCGGGCTGCTCGACAAGCCCAGCGCGCTCTCGGCAGCGCGGGACGCCGCGCTCTCACAGACTGTGAGCGATGGCTGACGCGAAGCCGCCCGTGCCGGACCTGGCGATCGCCGTCATACCCGGCGACGGAATCGGCGCTGAGGTCGTCGCCGTGGGCAAGGCCGCCGTGGAGGCGGCGGCCTCCCGTTCCGGCGCGTTCACCGTCCGGTGGACCGAGTTCGGATGGGGCTGCGGCTACTACGCGCGGCACGGCCGGATGATGCCCGCCGATGGCCTGGACCAGCTCCGGGGGTTCGACGCGATCTACTTCGGGGCGGTCGGCTGGCCCACCGTGCCCGACCACGTCAGCCTCTGGGGCCTGCGGCTGGCGATCTGCCAAGGGCTCGATCTGTGGGCAAACGTCCGGCCGGTCACGTTCCTGCCCGGGATCCAGGGCCCGCTGCGCAACACCGGGCTGGCCGGGACCAGCTGGGTGATGGTGCGCGAGAACAGCGAGGGCGAGTACTCGGGCATCGGCGGGCGCAACCTGGGCGCGCGCGGCCTGGGCGGCGAGGTCGCCGTGGAGACCGCCCTGTTCACCGACGCCGGCTGCGAGCGGATCATGCGTCATGCCTTCGAGCTGGCGCTGGCCCGGCCCGTGCGGCACGTCACCAGCGTCACGAAGAGCAACGCTCAGCGTTTCGGCATGGTGCTGTGGGATGAGGTGCTGGAACGGGTAGCCCGTGGCTATCCTGGCGTGTCCACCGACCGGTGCCTGGTGGACGCGATGGCAGCGCGGATGGTCCTCGAGCCGGAGAGCCTGTCGGTGGTCGTCGCCACGAACCTGCACGCCGACATCCTGTCCGACCTGGGCAGCGCGCTGTCCGGCAGCCTCGGCCTCGGGTGCAGCGCGAACCTGAACCCGCAGCGCCGCGCGCCCAGCATGTTCGAGCCCGTGCACGGCTCGGCTCCGGGCATCGCCCGGAAGGGGATCGCCAATCCGATCGGCGCGGTCGCGAGCGCCGCGATGATGCTCGAGCATCTCGGGCACGCCACCGAGGCCGGATGGATCTCCGGCGCGATCCGTTCCGCCGTCGCCGACGGCGTTCTGACCCCTGACCTGGGCGGGTCCAGCACGAGTGCCGAGTTCCGCGATCAGCTCACCGGCCGGATCGGGCAGACAGCGAAATCGTAGGGTCATCCCCATAGCCGTTTGCGTGCTCTGTACCGCGCGGCGAGGCGTCTAGCAGTTTGCAAGCCGCAAATACCCCGGGGTGGGCCTAAGCGCCTCCCGGGGCGCGGGCAGACGCCAAGCCTTGGGGGGACGAGTTCATGGCAGTACCAGCCGGCAGATTCGAGCCGCAACCGTGGCGACCACAGCAACACGGCAAGCTTGCCTGGCCGATGCGTCATCCGGTCTGGCCGGGCTCGATCGCGATCGTCGCGCTGTTAGCTTCCGCCGTCGGCTGCGTGAGCCCCAGCGG
>JASHQP010000210.1 GCA_030039095.1 Streptosporangiaceae bacterium | reverse complement strand
TGCGGGACTGGCGCACCACCGCGCGAGCGCTGTCGGACCCGCTGGCGCGGGAGATCCTGACCGGGCCGGGGGACGATGACTATGCCGAAGTCACCCGGCCGGAAGAATAACCCCGCTCCGGGCGCCTACCGCCCGCACGTAGCGGCTCGCCGCCCCGGCGGTCCGCCCGCCGTCAGGCCGACGTTCAGGGTCGTCGTCCACCACAAGTACCTGCCGGTGTGGAACGAACTGGCCAGCCGGGTGGGCCTGGCGAACGCCCAGCAGTTCTGGGACCACGTCGCGATGACTCCGGGTCAGCCCCCGAAGGTCGGCACCTCCATCGAGTTCGGGGCGCCGCGTGGCCAGGGGCGCTGGGTATGCCGCGTCAGGCGGGGGCTTCGACGGGCAGTCCGAGGGCATGCGCTGAGTCCCGCAGTCTCTTGTCGTAGCAGACGAAGGCGCTTAGATCGGTTCGTATCCCGTGAGCGGTCGCGAGGTGAATGGCGTCGAGGCTACGCAGCGCCTTGTCCCCGATAACCTCAGCTGCCGGAGCGACATCGTCGATGCTCAGCAACGCGATCGCGGACAGGACCACATTGGCGCGGCTCATCCGGTGCGGCGCAGCGCGGGTCACGGCCCGCAGCATCTCAATGCGGAGCAGCCGCGACGACACCCGCGGGATACCGGCGTGCTCTGCCATCCACAGTTCTAGGCGCCCGGTCTCTGGCTCGGCCACCACGAGCTTGAGCGCAGCGGAGGTATCCAGGTAAATCATCAGTACCGCTCGTCATCGCGCATCTGCGCCAGAGCAGCGCTGAGGGACACGCTCTCATCCTCCTCGCCGCGCGGCGGAGTAGGCGGGATCGGCCCGGGGTTGGCTGCCGGGATCGCCCGGCCCTGCGCTATCAGGCGATCGAGCAGAGGAACCCCCGTTGTAGGGACGGCGGGCATGATGCGGGCAACAGGACGCCCGTACTCGCTGATCTCGACAGACTCCCCAGCCTTGACACGCTCCAGCACCCTGGCCGTCTGCCGGTTCAGCTCGCTTACTGTTACGGACTCCATAAGAGTAATGGTACTACTAAGTACTACCCGTGGGCAGCGGCGCCGTCCTCTGTGCGGCGGATGCGTGCCGCGGTCATTCAGAGTTCGAGCCCTGGCTTCCCGCCAGCGGAGCACGGTCAGTGGATCAGCGGACGGCCGAGCGGCAGCGCCTTGCCGCCGGTGCCCGCCTGGGATGCGCTGAAGAACACGTAGACCCCGACCGCGGCGAACAGCAGCACCACATAGCCGCCGGCCTTTATCAAGCCTGCGGAGGGCACGCCCGCCGCCGAGGTCTGCTCCCAGCCGAGCAGGAGCAGGAGCAGGGCCAGGTCGACGAGGGCGAACACCGCGGTGAAGGCCGACGGCAGGCGCAGCGTGGACACGGTGAGCATCACGATGATGATCAGCCAGGTGAGCAGGAACAGGCGCACCGTGGCGAGCACGGCGGTCGCCGCGATGGCGAACCAGTTGTGGTCTAGGCCGAGCACGAGCACGGCGTAGCTGAGCCAGAACGTGCCGAAGATGCCGAACACCGCGGCCACCGCACTCTGGCCGAGGATCGCGCACCAGACGGTGGCCATGAGCAGGCCGAGCGCCGTGGCAGCCAGGATGATCGCGAGCGGGGCACCGAGCACTTCGGCTGGCACCACGCCGACCAGGGACAGGCCGAGCGCGGCGGAGCCGGCGATGAAACTGCCCAGCCCGAGGATGGACGGGTCGCCGGCCAGGGGCCCGACCAAGGCCGCTTCCTGCGTCGATGCGGTTCCGCCGGGGGTTGCGTCAACTGTGGTCATCGGCTTCGCTCCCTGAGGGCAGGGTCCCGCGCGCTAACGGGCTTACTGCATCCGTACGCCGATGACCGGACGTCGATGTTCTCAATTTGACGACGTGCCTGTTCTCAATTTGAGCCAGCGCAGCGACGTGCTATCGGGCGACGAACACGGTCCGCATGAGCGTGGCCATGCGCTCGGTGTATTTGCGCAGCGACCAGCCGCAGTCGATGGTCAGGTTGTCAGCGAAGTCACCCGACATCAGCGCCCAGAGCATGTCGGTGGCGCTGGCAACCGTCCACGCGTCCGCCAGCAGGCCGTCGCGGTGCAGCCCGTTGATGAGATGACGGCAGATCTGCCGCTGCCCGCGGAAGACCACCTCCCAGTGCGCGGCGAAGTCAGGGTCGCTGCGCCGTTGCCGCTGGATCGCCGTGGCAACCGCGCGGACCCGCGGGCGGATCCGGCCAAGGTGAGCCGCGAACTCGTCCAGCGCCGCGACCGGGTCCGGCTCATTTAGCACCGGGCGGATGGAGTCGCCGATGCCCTCGACCTCGGACACGTGGTCGAACAGCGCAACCAGCAGATCGGCCCGGGTTGCGAAGTGGAGGTAGACCGAACGCCGGGACACCTCGGCCCGTTCGGCGGTCGCCGCCATCGTCAGCGCCGCCGGGCCGTTCTCCTCCAGCAGCGCCCGGGCCGCGTCGAGGAGGGCGGCGCGCGTGCGCCGACTGCGTGCGTTGGTCGGGACGGCAATCGGCCCGGGCATCGGCGACCTCCGGCGCTGCGATTCCGGTTCGGCAAGTAACTTTACGCTATGTGCAGTTGAGTAGTAACTTCACGGCCTGTATAGTTGCATCCAAGTAGCCACACTGTGCAGTTTGGTGAACGACCCTGCGGCTACGGGGATGTTCGGCGAGCGAGAGGAGCAGACCATGGGACCGCCCGAGCAGACGACGGCACCGTCCCTGCGGGACCTGCTGGATGACGCGGCACTGTCCGGGGAGTGGATCCTCGACGCATCGCGGTCCACGGTTTCGCTGAGCAACCGCAGCATGGGCGGCCTGGCCCGGGTGCGCGGCGTCTTCCGCCAGGTCAGCGGCAGCGGCACGGTCTCGCAGGACGGCCAGGTGAGCGGCACCTTCGCCGTGGCCACGGCGTCGATCGACACCGGGAACGCCCGCCGCGACAAGCACCTGCGCTCCGCCGACTTCTTCGACAGCGACAACCACCCGGACATTACCTTCACGGTCGAGGGCATCCGGCCGTCGGGCCGTGGCGTCACCGTGACCGGCACCCTCAGCGTCCGCGGTCGCGGCCGGCCCCTCGCCTTCGACGCAACCGCAGCGGTCCAGCCGAACGGCGAGATCTGGCTCGACGCGGAGCTCACCATCAACCGCGCGGACTTCGGTCTCACCTGGAATCTGCTGGGCCTCGTGTCGATGGACAACGCCGTCACCGTGCACG
>JASHQP010000209.1 GCA_030039095.1 Streptosporangiaceae bacterium | reverse complement strand
CGAGTTCCTGCTGGAGGTGTTCGACGGGAACAGCGGCCTGGCCGAGGCCGTCAACCGGCTGCTCGTGGTCGGCTTCTACCTGCTGAACCTGGGCTTCGTGACCCTGACCATGCAGACATCCGGAAACATCGATGGCGCCAGGCAGGGCCTGCAGGTGCTCTCCGTCAAGATCGGGGAGGTGCTCCTGGTCCTCGGGGCACTGCACTTCGCCAACCTCGCGGTGTTCGCCCGGATCCGCGCCCGGGCACAGGCCAGGGACCTGCTGGAGCACCGGGAGAGCGCCGTACTGTGACCAGTGTGGCTGACCCCGCCCTCACTCCCCGGGCCCAGCAGACCAGGAGCGCCATCATCGAAGCCGCGCTCGAGCTCTTCCGCTCCCGCGGCTACGAGGCGACGACGATGCGGGCGGTCGCGGAGCGAGCCGGGGTGTCCACCGGCAACGCGTATTACTACTTCGGATCCAAGGAGGAACTGATCCAGGAGTTCTACGCGCGCAGCCACACCGAGCACCTCACCGCCAGCCGCGGCGTGCTTGATCATGAACGCGACTTCACCTCCCGGCTGCGCGGTACGCTGCGAGCGCTGATCGACGTGCAGGCTCCGTACCATGCGTTCGCCGCCAGGTTCTACAAGCACGCCGCGGAGCCGAGCAGCCCGCTCAGCCCGTTCAGCAACCGGTCGAGCCCCACGCGGGACGCGTCGATCGCCCTGTACCGCGAGGTGATCGAGGGCTCGAACGCGCGGGTGGGCGCCGAGCTGGCCGACCGGCTGCCGGAACTGCTCTGGCTCGCTTCGATGGGCATCATCCTGTACTGGGTGCACGACGCGTCGCCGGGCTGCGCCAGGACCTACCGGCTGATAGACGCCGCCGCACCGGTGATCGGGCGACTCGTGGCCGCCTCCCGGATCCCCGTCCTGCGCGCAACCCTGCGCGACGTCACCGCGATCATCGACGAGCTGCGCAGCTGACCCGCAACCGTTCCCGTTCTGTCACCGGAATGCCTCGGCATGCGCGCTCGCCCACCGCTGCAACAACCCCATCAGTGCCGTGGCTACCCCTTCTTGATGGCGCTAGCGGAGTTCCCCGTGGCGGCTCGTCCCGCGCACCAGCACGCTGTTGCCATGAAGTCCTGGGTCCGCTCCCGCATGGGCGAGCTCACCGGCGAGCTGGCCGGCACCGTTTCACTCCCGCAGCCGGCGACGGTCGCCGACCACCTGATCCTGCTCATGGAAGGCGTGTCCGCCTCAGCCCAGGCGCTGGGCGCCGACGGGCCCGGGCCCTGGCCGGGACATTGCTGCCGGAGGCCCAGCCAGGGATACTGGCCTGCCTCGCTACCCTCGACCCAGCAGGGCCAGCAAGGCCCGGCCTCAGGCAGGGGGTTCCGGATGCCGGACCAGCAGGCGGCCGAGCGCGGCGCATCCGTCGACCGGGAGCGGCTGGCCCGGCTGATCGAGCGAGAGCGGACGACGTACGCCGAGCGCCATCCCGCGTCGCGGGAGGCGTTCGCCGCCGCGGGCGCGAACCTGCTCGGCGGCGTGCCGATGACCTGGATGCGGATGTGGCCGGGCGGCTTTCCGCTCTACATGGCCGGCGCGCGCGGTGCCCGGGTCACCGACATCGACGGCCACGAGTTCATCGACTTCTGCCTCGGCGACACCGGCGCGATGGCCGGCCACTCCCCCGCGGCCGTGCAGGCGGCGCTGGCCCGGCAGTACGGGGAGGTGGGCGGGGCGACCACGATGCTGCCAACCGCGGACGCCGCGTGGGTGGCGGCCGAGCTGACCCGCCGGTTCGGCCCGGCGCACTGGAGCTTCACGCTGACCGCGACAGACGCCAACCGGTGGGCGATCCGGCTGGCCCGCCAGCTCACCCGCCGCCCGAAGATCCTCGTGTACTCGTACTGCTACCACGGCAGCGTGGACGAGACGTTCATCGTGGTGGGACCGGACGGGCCGCAGGCACGGGCCGGCAACGTCGGCGCACCGGTCGATCCCCGCGAGACCACGCGGGTGGTCGAGTTCAACGACGCAGATGCGCTGGAGCGGGAGCTCGCCGCCGGCGACGTGGCCGTGGTGCTGATGGAGCCCGCGCTGACCAACATCGGGATCGTGCTGCCCGAGCCCGGGTATCTGGACGCGGCCCGCGAGCTCACCCGCCGCGCCGGCACCCTGCTGATCAACGACGAGACGCACACGTTCAGCGCCGGGCCCGGCGGGTGCACCCGCGCCTGGGGCCTGGACCCGGACATCGTCACGATCGGCAAGTCGATCGCGGGCGGCATCCCGGCCGGCGCCTTCGGCCTGTCCGCCGACCTCGCCGACCGGATCCTGCGCGACGACACCGCCGACATCATCGACGTCGGCGGCGTCGGCGGGACGCTGGCCGGCAACGCGCTGTCGGTTGCGGCGATGCGGGCGGCGCTCGAGCACGTGCTCACCGACACCGCATTCACGGCGATGATCACCCTGGCGGACCGGTACACGGCCGGGGTGCGCCGTGTCATCGAGACCCGCGGCCTGCCCTGGAACATCGTGCAGCTCGGCGCCCGCGCGGAGTACCGGTTCTGCCCCCAGCCGCCGCGCACAGGGGGCGAATCCGACGCCGCCGCCGATCTGCAGCTCGACGAGTACCTGCACCTCTACACCGTCAACCGCGGCGTGCTGCTGACCCCGTTCCACAACATGGCCCTGATGTGCCCCGCCACCACCGAGGCCGACGTCGACACCCACACCCAGATCTTCGCGGCCGCCGCCGACGACCTCTTGCAATAGCCCGCGCAATCAGGTGCGCCTCCCACCCCTCCCGCCCCCGCCTCCGGTTTTCGGACCCCAGTTCGGATCAGTGTCAAAGTGCCGGCGCTGTTGCTAGGACGACAGCGGCGGGCCGGGGACACTACTCGCCGTCGCTTTTCAGACAGGCCTGCGGGATTACGGCGGCGCGTACAGGAGCTGCCGTGGGCGACCGATTCCGGGCTGCCATGTCCGAAACCCCTGGGCGAGACCGGGTGCACGCTCGCCTCTGAATCCGGCGAGCCCGACCATATGACAGCAACACGATGTATCGTGTTTTCAGCGCTGACCGCCGGAGGAGCAGATGACGTCAGGGCAGGATCCGGGCCCGCCGCCGGATCACGCCAGGGCAGAAACCTACCTGCGGCTGCTCGCCGAAGCCGAGTTGCGCCGCCTCGCGGCGCCCCCCCGCCCCGATCCGCCGGCCGTGGTGGTAAATCTGCTCGGCGACGACGCCCCGGGCTGGGCCCCGGCGGTACGGGTGCCCTCGTAGTGGCCGGTCGCCGGCTGCGCCTGCTCGGCGGACTGGCCGGGCTCGCGGGGCCGGCCGCGTTCACCGCCGCCTGGGCCGTGTCCTCGCTGCTGCAGACCGGGCACGCCGCCACCGAGGTGCAGATCAGCGGGCTGGCCGCGCCGGACGCCCGGGATCCATGGATCATGATCACCGGCTTTCTGGTGCTCGGCTGCTGCTCGGTGGTGCTCGGCACCGCGCTGCACCGTGAGCTCGCCGGGTCCGGGCGGGAAAGGCGGGCCGGGCGGGAAAGGCGGGCCGCGCAGGAAGATTTGGGTCCGCGGCTGATCCAGGCAGCCGGGCTGCTCACCGTGGCCGCCGGGCTGCTGCGCCGCGACCGGATGCTGCTGACCGCCCCGGCGCACGAGTCCTGGCACAACCACGCGCACGACGTGGTGAGCGCGCTCATCTACGTCGCGCTGATAGCCGCCCCGCTGCTGCTGGCCCGCCGGTTCCGCGGTGACCCGTGGTGGGGCCCGCTGCGCTGGCCGCTGGCGGGCGCCAGCCTGGCGACGGCGACGGTGCTCGTCGTGTTCTTCACCGGCGCCTTCCCGTCCTGGGCTGGCCTGCTGCAGCGGATCGGCGTCAGCGTGCCGCTCGCGGCCGTGTGCGCGGTGGCGGCGCGGCTGCTCGCCGCCGGGGGCGAGGGCGCAGCCGGCGGGCGGCGCAGGCGGTGACCTGCCGGTTATCGTGGCGGCATGCCCGATCGCAAGGAGATCGTCGAGGTCGCCGGGCGCAGCGTTCCGGTCAGCAACCCGGGCAAGGTCTACTTCCCGCGGACCGGGCACACCAAGCTCGACCTGGTCCGGTACTACCTGAGCGTGGCCGACGGCGCGCTGCGCGGCGTGGCCGGCCGCCCGATGGTGCTGAAGCGGTACGTCAACGGGGCGGAGGGCGAGGCGTTCTTCCAGAAGCGGGCCCCGTCGTCGCGGCCGGACTGGATCGAGACTGTCGTGCTGAGCTTCCCGTCCGGGCGGACCGCCGAGGAGGTGGTCGTCACCGACGCGGCGGGGCTGGTCTGGGTGGCGAACCTCGGCTGCATCGACCTCAACCCGCACCCGGTCCGCGCCAGTGACCTTGACCATCCCGATGAGCTGCGGGTCGACCTGGACCCGGTGCCCGGGGTGGACTGGGCGCAGATCATCCGGGTGGCGCTGGCCGCCAGGGAGGTGCTCGCTGACGTCGGGCTGACCGGCTGGCCGAAGACCACGGGATCGCGCGGGATGCACGTCTACGCCAGGATCGAGCCCCGCTGGACGTTCGCGGAGGTGCGCCGCGCCGCTGTCGCGCTGGCGCGGGAGATCGAGCGCCGCGCTCCGCGGGACGCGACCTCCAGGTGGTGGAAGGAGGAGAGGCACGGCGTGTTCGTCGACTACAACCAGAACGCCAAGGACCGCACGGTCGCCTCCGCCTACTCGGTCAGGCCCATGCCCGACGCCCGCGTGTCGGCCCCGCTGGCCTGGGACGAGGTACCGGACTGCCGGCCGGAAGACTTCACGATCGACACCGTCCCCGGCCGGTACGCGCTGCTCGGCGACCTCGCCGAGGGCATGGACGCCTCGGCCGGCTCACTGGAGCCGCTGCTCGAGCTCGCGGCGAGGGACGAGGCGGCCGGACTGCCGGATGCCCCGTGGCCGCCTCACTTTGTGAAGCAGGCTGAGGAGGAACCAAGGGTGCAGCCGTCGAAGCGCGGCGCGCCGGGCACGCCCGCGCGCAAGACACCCGCGCGGGAGACCCTTCCGCCGGGCACGCCCGCGCCCACCGGCCGCCGCCGCTCCACCATGCCCCTGATCGAGGTGGCGCGGGCCGCGACCAGGGACGAGGCCATGGCCGGGCTGGAGCGGTGGAAGCAGCGCCACCCCGGGGCCTGGGCCCGGCTAGAGCCGGCCGACGTGCTGGTGGACGCCATGCGCGGGCGCTCCTCGGTGTGGACCCGGATCCGGCTCAACCTGCGCAACGTGCCCGAGCCGGAACGGCCGCCGCAGGAGCCGCTCGAGGTGGACTACAACCCCTGGGCGCGCGGCGGGTCCTGACCGCGACAGCCTCTGCCACCCCGCCCCGCGGCCACCCC
>JASHQP010000208.1 GCA_030039095.1 Streptosporangiaceae bacterium | reverse complement strand
ATCTGCAGCGGCGGGAACGGCGCGATGCCGAACCTGCCGTTCATGACCGGGTTTCCCACGCCCAGGCCGAGGACGAGCCGCCCGCCCGCAGCCTGGTCCAGCTGCGCTGCGGTCTTGGCGGCCAGCACGGGCGGGCGCAGCGCAGCGTTCGCGACCGCGGTTCCGACCCGGGCCCGGCTGGTCGCTCCGGCCACCGGATGGCACAGCGCGAGCGCGTCGCCGTGCCCCTCGGCCACGAACACCGCGCCGAACCCGGCGCGCTCGGCGGCCGCGGCGAGTTCGCCGATCCTGGCCGGCGGCAGCCCGCTGTGCGACGCGATCGACAGCCCGATCGGCCCGCCCAGGGCAGCTGCCGCTGGCGCGGAGGTCATGGATGTACCTCCCGACGGCCTGTGACCCGTCTTTCGGTACATTCATCGGATGCGGTGACAGTTTTGCCGGCTGCGGCCGCGGGCTCCCCGGCCGCGGTAGCACGATCGCTCTCTGCGGCGGCAGGCCCGCCGCCCTGCGAGGCGGCTAGCTGCGCGCGGAGCTCGCGCTTGAGCACCTTGCCGGTGGTCGTGCGCGGCAGCGATCCGGCGAACTCCACGCTCTTGGGGCACTTGAAGTGGGCCAGCCGCTCCCGCGACCAGGCAATGATCTCCTCGGCCGAGGCCCCGCCGCCACCGGTGCCGCCACCGGTGCCGCCGCCGGTGCCGGTGCCGGGCACGGGGATGACCACGGCGTGCACCGCCTCGCCCCACACCGGGTCCGGCCGTCCCACGACCGCGACCTCGGCCACGGCCGGGTGACCGGCGAGCACCGCCTCGACCTCCGCCGGGTAGATGTTCTCTCCGCCGCTGATGATCATGTCCTTGGCCCGGTCCATGATGTAGAGGTAGCCGTCCGCGGTCCGTCGGCCGATGTCCCCGGTCCGGTACCAGCCGCCCTCCGTGAACGCGGCCGCGGTGGCCTCCGGGTCGCGCCAGTAGCCGGAGAAGAGGCACTCGCCGCGGATCAGCAGCTCGCCAGCGCTCTCCACGGGCAGGTCGCGGCCGTCCGGATCGACGATCCGCACCTCCCAGCCGAACGAGATCCGGCCCGCGCTGGCCAGCCGAGGGTGGCCGGGCTGGTGATCTTCGGGCGCGAGCAGGCTGATCATGCTCTGGCTCTCGGTGTTGCCGTAGATCTGCCGGAACCGGCAGCCGAACGCGTCGAGCGCGGCCGCCAGCGACGACGGGGTGATCGGCGCCGTGCCGTACGCGATCTCGCGAAGGCTGCCGAGATCGGCACCACCGCGGCGGTGGATCTCCGCCACCAGCATGTCGATCAGCGACGGCCCGGCGGTGAAGAACTCGATCCGGTCCCGCTCGATCGCGTCGATGACCGCGGCGGGGTCGAACGCGGTGTGAATGTAGACGGTGCCCGCGGTCAGCAGCGCCTGCAGGCACTGGCCGAAGCCGCCCAGGTGGAACAGGGGCAGGATCTGCAGGTGATGTGAGCCGGCGACCTGATCGCCGATCTCGAGTGCGAAGTCGGCGACGCTCATCATCAGCGCGCCGTGCCGCAACGGGATCGCCTTGGCCTTGCCCGTGGTGCCGCTGGTGTGCACCAGCGCCAGGACCGTGTCGCCGAGCAGCGCGGGCCGCGGCGGGACCGCCCCCGTGAGGGCCCCGCCGTCCAGCCACCCAGGGGGCACCGGCCCGCCCCCTCCGATGGCCACCCGCAGCCGCGGACGGCCGGGCACCGCGTCGACCAGCTCGGTGAACTCCGCGTCGGCGGCGACCGCCGCCGGCCCGGTCAGCTCCAGCACATCGGCCAGTTCGCGCGGGGACAGCCGCCAGTTCACGAACGCGGGCGTAACGCCGGCCCGCATCAGCGCGAACGCGTGCACCAGGAAGTCCGCGCTGTTCTTCGCGACGATCGCGACAGTGTCGCCATCGCCGACGCCGAGCGCGGCCCAGCCGCCGGCCCGGCGCTCGAACTCGGCGCGCAGCTGCGCGTAGCTGAATTGCGCGCCACGGTCGTCGACCAGCGCGCTTCCCTCGGGCCGCACGGTGGCGCGCCACTCGAGGACGTGAATCCAGCTCTGCATCGGCTGCGTCCCTTTCGTCCGCAGGTCGTCAATAGTTGCAGAAAGCACTTCTGGAGGACAGAGGCCCGGCGAGGAAGTTTGCCTACCGGCAGGTATCAGGGGCGCGCAGCAGGGCCGCCAGCCGGCCCGCCTCGTCGCGCAGCCGCGCCCCGATCGCGCGCGCGTTCTCGTCGGTCATCCGTGACACCGGCGCCGAGACCACCAGCGCCGCGACCGGCGCGTTGCGCGGGCCCGGCACCGCCACCCCAACCGACACGACGCCCTCCTCGCTCTCCTCGCGGTTGAGGGCGAAGCCCCTGTCCCGCACGGCACGCAACTCTTTCTCCAGGCCGGAACGTTTCGTGATCGACTTTGCGGTCAGCGCAGCCAGACTGGCGTCGTCGGGGAACAGCGCGGCGACCTCGCCGTCCGGCAGCGCGGCGAGCAGGGCCTTGCCCGACGCCGTGCAGTGGGCCGCCAGCGCCGAGCCGGTCCGGGCGGCCACCCGCAACGCGTGCGGGCTCTCCACCGCGTCGAGATACCGGACGCTGCCGCCCTCGAGCACCGCCAGGTGCACGGTCTCGCCGAGGTCGGCGGTGAGGCGCTCGAGCGCGGGCCGTGCGTGCACGCGTATGTCGAGATGCCGCACCGCGGCCAGGCCGATCTCGACCAGCGCCGGCCCTGCGACGTAGGCGCGGGTGTCCGGGTCCTGCAGGACGAGCCCGTGGTACGCCAGCATCGCCATCAGCCGGTGCGCGGTGGACAGCGCGACCCCGAGGTGCTCGCTGGCCTCCGACAGCCGGACCCGCGGCTGGCTGCGGAACAGCATCAGCAGCCGCAGCGCGTTGTCGACCGACGTGATCGGGTAAGCGGGCCGCCGCCCCGCGGTCTCCTCGTCATGCATCTGCCGCCGTCCCATCCCGTCTCCGTGATGCTTCTGCCGCGGCCCCATCCCGTCCCCGTGATCCTTCTGCACAGCAGAAGGCTAATGTCAGCGGCTCGCCACCCAGGCCGCAACCAGGTCGGCGGCCCGTTCCCGCGAGCCCTCGGGCTCCTGCAGGTAGTGGTCGGCCTCGAGGAATTCGAGCGTCTTGTCGGGAGCGGCGAGCGCGTCGTAGAGCGCGCGGGCGTCGCTTTCGTACACGCACGCGTCCGCGGTCGCGTGCACGACCAGCGCGGGCACGGTGATCCGGGCCAGGTGCGGCGCGGCGATGCACTGCGACGTGCGCAGGCTCCACATCGACAGCCAGCTGCGCAGCGTGCTGACCGTGCCCACGCCGAACACCCCGTAGTTGGCCCGCAGCGGGTCGCCGAGGTAGCACCAGTTCGGCCGGCGGTCGGACGGCTCGATCGACGGGTCGATCATCCGCAGGTCGGCCCAGCTGCGGAACACGGGGAACAGCCGGTCCCGGGCGCGCGTCGCGCTCAGCGCGTCGATCTGGGCCAGCGCCCAGTCGGTGATGCGGTCGTTGCGGGCTCGCTGCGCCGCGCGGTAGCGGTGCTGGAACTCCTCGCCGTAGGGCGGCCCGTTGTCCGGATTGAACGGGTCGAGCGCGGGATCGGCGGCCACCGGGTCGCTCTCGTCGGTTACCGAGGGGTCGAGCCAGTTCGTGAACACCTCGGGCCGGCCGGAATGCGCGGCGAGCGCGATGAACACGTCGCCGGCCGGCAGGTCCTCGATCGCGGGCAGCGGGCGCATCCCGGCGACCGGCCGGACGTTCGGCTCGACCGCCTGGGACTGGTAGGCCGCCATCAGCGAGCCGCCGCCCGAGTTGCCCAGCAGCACCACCCGCTCGACGCCGGCCTGCCCACGCAGCCAGCGCACACCCACGCCGATCTCGGCGAGCGCGTGGTCGAGCAGGAAGTGCGCCTCGTTGCCGCGGAAGCGGGTGTTCCAGCCCAGGAAGCCGAAGCCGCGCTCGGCCATGAAGCTGGCCAGGTAGTGCTCGGAGAAGTCCACGTTGTAGTGGGTGGCGATGAACGCGGTGGCCGGCCGCGTGCCGTCGGGCCGGTGGTAGATGCCCTGGCACGGATGCCCGCCCGCGCCCGCACGGCCGACCACCGGCGACGGCAGCCCCACGAACTCCCGCACGATCCCGCTCACCGGCCGCTCCCGTCCGCTCGTGCCACCCCGCTGCTCCCGCCGTGCCACCGCTCCCGCCGTGCCACCGCCCCCGCCATGTCGCCGGGCCCGAGCGGCGCGCCGCCGGTCAGGCCGCGGCCCCAGATACGCGCACCCTGGCGCATAAGTGAAACTGAGTTTAGGTTTAGTTCTGAGGGACCGCCAGACCAGAGGAGGCGCTATGGAGTGGCGGAACGAGGAGTTCGACCTTGGCGGGGTCAACCACCTGGCCCTGGTCTGCTCGGACATGAAGCGGACCGTCGAGTTCTACACCCAGGTGCTCGGCATGCGGCTGATCAAGACGCTCAACCTGCCGGGCAACGCCGGCCAGCACTTCTTCTTCGACATGGGGGGCGGAAACGCGCTGGCGTTCTTCTGGTTCCCCGACGCGCCCGATCCGGTTCCGGGCGTGTCCGCGCCGGTGACCGTGCCCGGCATCGGCGAGTGGACCAGCGCCGTCGGCTCGATGAACCATGTGGCGTTCAACGTGCCGGAGGAGCGCTTCCTGGAGTACCGGGCCAAGCTCAAGGCCAAGGGCGTGCGGTGCAGCCCGATCCTGGACCACGACGACAGCGAGTTCGGCGTGGCCAAGGAACTGCACGACGGCGTGTTCGTCCGCTCGTTCTACTTCCAGGACCCGGACGGGATCCTGCTGGAGTTCGCGTGCTGGCGGCGGGTCATGGGCCAGCCGGGCGACGTCAGGCACCAGCCGAAGACCGCCGCCGACCGCACCGGCGTGCACGCCTGAGCACGTGCTGTCCTGGGTGCACGTCCTGGAGTGGCGGGCGGCGGTCACCCCGGACGCGGTGGCACTCACCGATGACCGCGGCGGCGAGCTGACCTACGCCGACCTGGTGTCAGCCATGGAACGCGCCGCCGCGGGGTATGCCGCCGCCGGAATCAGGCCGGGCGACGTGGTGCCGATCATCGCTCGCAACCAGGTCGGCTGGGTGACCGCGATGTTCGGGCTGGCCCGGGCCGGCGCGCTGCCCGCCGCGATGAACCGGCGGCTGGCCGCGCCCGAGGTGACGGCGCTGCTCGAGCTGATGCGGCCGGCGGCCGTCGTCAGCGACGCGGACTG
>JASHQP010000207.1 GCA_030039095.1 Streptosporangiaceae bacterium | reverse complement strand
CGGGCGCCGCCGGCGCTATCTCCCGCCGCGCGATCGTGGCGGCGAGATCGGCGAGAGCCGCCTCGTCTTCGGACAAGTCCAGGTCCATGGCGACCAAGTGTTGTACCGACCGGTCCAATACGTCAACATGGCGGCGGCGCTGGCCGCGCCCCCGACCGCCGTTCGCGGCGCGCGGCCAAGGCCTCGGCGAGCTCCGGCCCGGAAAACGCGGCCAGCATCTCGGCCGCCTCCGCGGCCTGGGCTTCGTCGAGAAACGAGCCCACCCCTTCGAGCCTCAGCAGCTGCCGTTTGGTGGCGGCCAGTGCCCCTGCCGGGCGCTGGCCGTAGGATGCGGCCCGTGCGGCCGCGGCTGCAGCCAGACCGCTGCCGGGCACGACCTCGTCGGCCAGCCCCAGCTCCAGCGCCTCGCCCGCCGTCACCACGGCTCCATGCGCGAGCAACTGCCATGCCCGGCGAGTTCCGATACGGCGGGAGAGCAGCCACGTCGCCGCGCTGTCCCCGCCGGGCAGTCCCAGGCTGGTGAAGATCAAGCCCAGCCGCGCATCCTCGGCCAGCACCACGTCATCGCACGCCAGCGCGATGCACGCGCCGCCGCCGAAGGCCGCACCGTGCACCGCCGCGACGGTCGGCTTGGCCAGCAGCGCTATGCGCCGCACGGCTGCGGGGGCGAGAGCCAGCGCCCGCCGCCGTTCCTCCTCGGGCGAGCACCGGATTTCCTCGACGAATGCCAGGTCGGCGCCTGCGCAGAAGGCCCGGCCCGCCCCGCGGATGACCACGGCGGCAACACGACCGTCACTCTCACAGCGCCGCAGGACCTGGTCCAGGTCCTGCAGGTCACGGCCGGTGAAGGCGTTCAGGCGCTCGGGAGCGTCGAGGGTGACCACCGCGAGGGGGGAGCCTAGCCCGCTCACATCGACCGGCATGATCCCCCCCGGTGGTTTTTTTGACCGACCAGTCGTACGATACCGGAGCCAGAGAAGGGAGCGGCCCTATGCCAGAACGTCTGCTCGACAAGTGGTTCGACGATCTGAAGGTCGGCGACGAGGAGATCTCGCGCGGCCGCACCGTCACGGAAACGGACGTCGTGAACTGGTGCATGTTCACCGGTGACTGGTTCCCGATCCACTCGGATGTCGTTTACTCCGAGGAGTCCATGTTCGGGGAGCGGCTGGCTCCCGGGCTCATGGTGATGGCCATCGCCGGAGGCCTGGTGGTTCCCGCGGAAAGCCAGGCGATCCTGGCGCAATACGGCATCGACCGGGTCCGGTACCCGGTTCCCACCTTCATCGGCGACACGATCCGGGTGCGCAACCAGATCGCGAAGCTGGAACGCCGCGACGAAAAGACAGGGATCGTCGACCTCGAGTGGGACGTGATGAACCAGAACGGCCGCACGACCTGCAACGTCCTAATCCGAGTGCTGCAGGCTTGCCGGCCGGAGGAGTGACCATGACCAGCTATGCCACCTACACCACACTCGAGTGCGACCTGGACAGCGACGGCGTCCTGCTCGTCCTGCTCAACCGACCGGACAAGATGAACAGTCTCGACGAGACCATGGTCGCGGAACTGCGGGACGCGATGACCTCGGCCGACACCGACGCTGGGGTCCGGTGCGTTCTGATCACCGGCGAAGGGCGGGCGTTCTCGGCGGGCCGGGACATTTCCTCGGCCAAGCCGGACGAGGACGCCTACGACATCATCGCCAACCACGTGAACCCGATGCTCGCGACCATCTACCACTGCCGCAAGCCCACGGTCGCTGCGGTCAACGGCCCCGCCATGGGGGTTGGCCTGGGCATCGCGCTCGCTTGCGACATCGTGATGGCCGCGGACAACGCCCGCCTGTCGTCGCCCTTCGCCCGGCTGGGCGTGGCGCTGGACTCCGGCGGCCACTACTTCCTGCCGCGCCTGGTCGGGTACCACCGGGCAATGGAATTGGTGTACACCTCGGACATCATCCGGGGCAAGCAAGCCGCCGCGTGGGGCTTGGTCAATCACTCGGTCCCGGGTACCAGGCTGCGAGACCGTTCGCTCGACCTGGCCCGCGGCATCGCCCGTGGCCCGGTCAACGCGTTCATCGCCGAAAAGGCGTTCATGCGGAGGGCGGCGACCATGAGCTACGACGAGGTCTGCACGGCCGAGGCGACGCTCCAGGACTCGCTGATGGGCTCGCCAGAGTACGACGAGGGCCTGGCCGCGTTCAACGGCAAGCGAGCCCCCGACTTCACCGCCATACCGCTGCGCTCCAACCCGGAGGAGCCAGTCCAGTGATCAGGACCGGGGAGATCCCCACGCTGAATGCCGCCAAGTATCCCGGTCAGCTCGCCGTATCCCGGGAGGACGCCGAGTCCCGCACCTGGCAGCAGCTGAACGACCGGGTCAACCAGCTCGCCCGGGTCCTGCTGGCTTACGGCGCCGCAAAGGGCGACAAGGTCATGCTGCTCGCCCGCAACCGCATCGAGTGCGTGGAGGCTTTTTTCGCCTGCGCGAAAATCGGCGTCGTCTACTCGCCGATCAACTGGCGTTTCGCCCCGGCCGAGATCGAGTATGTGCTCGGCGACAGCGGCTGCGCGATCCTGCTCTGCGACACGCAGTATGCAGAGACGATCCAGGCCATGCGGCAGCAGCGCAGGACCGCAGGAGTGCGGACGGTGATCGGGTTTGGCCTCGGTCATGGGTTCGAGCACGACTACGAAAGGCTGCTCGCGGCCGAGAGCACCGACGAGCCGCCGGCTCCCGAGATCGCGGACGACGACGTCTGCTGGATCTGCTACACCGGCGGAACGACAGGGATGAGCAAGGGCGTGATGCTCACCCACCGCAACAACTTCGTCCAGTGCGTCCACTTGGGCATTGCCGACCGGGCTCGGCACGAGGACGTGTACCTCGTGACCGGCGCACTGTTTCACGTCGTCCTCAACATGGCGCTGGCGTACTGGTTCCTCGGTTGTCACGTCGTAATCATGGACTTCACTCCTGCGCTCTGCCTCGATCTCATCGAGCGCCACCGGGTGACCAAGACGGTGCCGGTGGCAACGATGCTGAACTTGCTCATGGAGGCTCAGCGGCAACAGCCCCGCGATCTGTCCTCGCTCGTGCTGTGCGGCACCGGGGGCGCGCCGATCAATCCGGAGGTGGTGCGCCGGGCGTCGGCGGAATGGCAATGCGATTTTGTCCAGTACTTCGGGCAGACGGAGGCCGCGCACCACTTCACGTACCTCTCCGCCGAGGACTACCAGCGAGGGCTGTCCACAGACGCCTCAGAGGCCGATAAACGCCGGCTGAACTCGGGCGGGCGGGCGCAGCACTGCAACGTCATGCGGATCGTCGACGACCAGGACGACAGCCTGCCGCCGGGTGCGGTCGGAGAGATCTGCGCGCGGGGCCCGAACGTCATGGCGGGCTACTGGAACAAGCCCGAGCTTACGGCGCAGACACTGCGCGGTGGCTGGCTGCACACCGGCGACTTGGGCTACCTGGACGAAGACGGCTACGTGTACGTGGTCGACCGCAAGAAGGACATGATCGTCTCTGGTGGCGAGAACGTCTACAGCAGCGAAGTGGAGGCGGTGTTCTACCGCATGGCCGACGTCCTCGAATGTGCGGTCATCGGCGTGCCCGACGATCGATGGGGGGAGGCGGTGCACGCGTTCGTGGTCAAGGCCAAGGACGCAGCGGGGAGCGACGACGCGATACACGAACGGCTCCTTGGCACGGCCCGTGAGTACCTCGCCGCCTACAAGGTGCCCAAGGGCGTCTCGTTCGTGGATACGCTGCCGAAGTCCGCGACCGGCAAGATCCAGAAGGCTGTTCTGCGCGATCAGTACTGGGGTGACCGGGAACGGCGGGTCGGCGCCTCGGCCGGCGGCCTCAGTCAGCCCTGAGGTGGCCTCCCTCGCCCGCCAGACCGTACGCCGCCACGGCCACCACGGCAGCCTCTACGGACGAAACGGAGTAGGAGGAGCCGCGCGGCTCGAACCACTCGACCACCCAGTCGACCAGGCCGAGGACGAGGCGGGCGAGCATGAGAGCGGCGACGTCCGCCCGCACGTCGCCAGACTTCTGCGCGACACCGATGAGCTCGGCGAAGCGCTGTTCGTAGTCGCGCCGCCAGCCCTTGACTCGCTGGGACACCTCGGACTTGCCTTGGAGCCGGACGATGATGCTGGTCCCACGCGGATCCGCCAGCGCTGTGCGGACCGCACCCGTGAATGCCACAATCACCCGCTGTCCTGCTCCGGTGTCGCTGCTCTCCGCCTGCCGCAAGCTCGCGTTCAGCGTGTCGAAGGCGCGACGGCAGATGGCCTCGAGGAGCTCCTCTTTACCCCGGATGTGGTGGTAGAGGCTGGATTTGTTGATCTTGGCCGCCGCCGCGATGTCCTGCATCGACGTGGCGTCGTATCCCTGCCGGTAGAAGAGCTCCGTGGCAACCTCGAGGATCCCCTCAGCACTCTGCAGTTCACGGCGTGGTGTTGGCACGAGCCCGGAATCCCTTCCCTCTCGTCCGAGACGACATCGATGATCCCACGACGAGGGCTGCG
Source organism: Streptosporangiaceae bacterium (assembly GCA_030039095.1). The sequence continues at coordinate 4,384 of JASHQP010000207.1, read as the reverse complement.
AACCACCGATGAACTCTGAGTGGCCGACGCCCGGGCAGCGTTCCGCCGTATTTTCCCGGGGGCTGCAGTTGTCGCTGTGTGAATGCGGTGACATCTCCTCAGCCGGGCTCGTGTTTGTCGGCGCGCACGGCTTCCTCGATTGCGCCGAGTTCTTCGCCCCGCTCATCATGGCGTTGCACGAGCGACGCCCGGACGTGGCCTTCGTGGCGATGTCGTTCGCGGGCCACGGCCGCTCGTCCTGGGCGGATTCCTACGGCTGGTATGACCACACGACCGACCTGCTGACCGTCATCGGCGCGGTCGGGGAGCGGATGCGAGCGGGTGCAACGCTCGGGCTCGTCGGCCATTCGTTCGGGGCGGTGCAGGCGCTGCAGGCGTTGACCCTGGAGCCCGGGATGGCCGACTTCGCGGTGAATCTCGACGCCGTGGCCCCGCCGTTCTCGCTGGAGCCCGGCGGACTTCCAGGAGCCCTCGCCCAGGTCGCCGACCATGGCGGCGATGCCCGGCCGCTGCCGACCTACGGCGATCTCGACGCCGTGGTGCGGCGCCGGGCGGCCAGCAACCCACGGCTTCCGGTCTCCCTGCTGCGCTGGCTCGCCCCGCACCTCGTTCGTGAGCAGGACCGGCGTTATGTGTGGCGGGTAGATCCGGCCCTGGTCGGCTGGGTGCGGCCGTGGGACCTCACCGGCTCACCGCCGGTCGATCCGCTGGAGCTCACCACCGCCCTGCCGCATCCGGTGCTGACGGTGACCGGCGCGGCGCGCGATCACCCGCAGGTGAGAGGGCATTATCCCGGCGATGCGGCCATCGAGGCCCTGCCCGGTTCCCGCCACTTCCGGCTGGCGGATGCCGGGCACTACGTCCACCTGGAGTGCCCCGATCAGGTGGCGGACGCCATCCTCGACCACGCCGCGGGCGCCGTTGGATGGCGTCGGTCGTGACCGGCTCTACGCGGACGAGCGGCACCGATCCCGGCTGGATCATCGGCACCCGGTCCGAGTGGACCGCCGGCCGCGTCCGGCTGACGATCGGCCCCGGGCGCGAAGCGGTCGTGGCGGTCCACGATCCCGGCAGCCCCCGGGCCGAGCGCGAGCGGTGGCTCGGAGCCGCGCGGCAATCGTGGGGAGCCTGGGTGTACGCCCAGCGCGGGCATGCGCCCAGCGAGTGGGCGGCCGGCGGGCTCTACCGGGCCAGCGATTTCGCCATAGACCTGGTACGGCTGCTCCGTGACCGGGTGACCGAGCCGTGCCTGCTGGCGGGGAAGGGAGCAGGCGGCCTCATCGCGCTGCTCGCCGCGGCCGCCGCCCCCGACCTCGTCACCGGGCTGCATCTGGTGGCCGGGAGCAGCGGCTGGGGGGCGGATCCGGCCCGTCTGGTCAGCGACGATGGTGTGCTGAACCGCCAGTGGCTCGCGACCGCGCGATCCGCACCCGTCCCGGCTTCGGGCGATGGAGACGATTCGGCGCTCGCGTGCGGGCCTGCCGAGATGATCTACCGCCCAGCCGTGTCCGTAGCGGCCGCACGGATCCGGGTTCCCTGGTCGGCGCAGGGCCGGCACTTCCTCCAGCCGTGCCTTCCGCCGTCGATGCGGGCGGCTGCTGTGCTGCTGCCTCCGCTGCGCCAGCCAGCGGTTGCCCGGCCCGGGACGCCGTGATAGAAACAATCGACCGGTCGGTACAGGAGGTTTCATGCTTCACCCGTTGAGCGACAGCGACGCCGTGATCGTCGAGGCAGTCCGCACTCCGATCGGCAGGCGCAACGGCACCCTGTCCGGCATCCATCTGGAGACCTCGCCGCTCCGGTCCTCCAGGCAGTCCTGGACCGTCCGGGGATCGATTCATCGCTGGTCGGCGACCTGATTCTCGGCTGCGTGCTGCAAGTTGGCGAGCAGGCGCTCAACGTCGCGCGCAGCGCGCTGCTGGGTGCCGGATGGTCCCAGGAGGTGCCCGGGGTCACGGTGGACCGCCAGTGCGGTTCCGGTCAGCAGGCGGTGCATTTCGCTGCGCTGCCGCGCGCGCCCAGCAGGAAGGACGGTTCGAGCGCGAGATCGTGCCGGTGCCGACCGAGGACGACGGCGAGCAGGCCGTCGTCCGTGACGAGGGCGTCCGGCCGGACACGTCCATCGAGGCACTCGCCCGCCTGAAGCCTGCCTTCGACGCCGACGGCGTCATCACCGCGGGCAACTCCTCGCAGATCTCCGATGGCGCCGCCGCCCTGCTCATCACGTCGTACGCTGCGGCGAAGCGGCTCGGCCTCACACCGCGGGCCCGCATCGCCGCGATGGCCGTGACCGCGACCGACCCCATCCTGATGCTGACCGCCGGTGCATGCGGCATGGCCCGAATTTTCATTCGGGGGCTCCTGCGGCGAGGATGGCAGGCATGAGCATCCCGACGGGGGCCCCGGCCACCGAGCCCGGCCGGCTGCCCAGCCCCGAGCCCGGCCGGCTGCCCGGCGCCGAGCCCGGCGCTGCTGACGGCCAGCGGTTCGCGGTACTCGCGGCCATCGAGCAGCGCGCGCTGTGGCTGTCGACCGCGATCATCGACTACGCCAACAAGATCCGGCCAAATCCCAGCGGGCTCAAGGTCGGCGGCCACCAGGCCTCCAGCGCATCCATGGCGTCGATCATGACCGTGCTGTGGTTCCACCACCTGCGCGGTGAGGACCGCGTGTCGGTCAAGCCACACGCCTCGCCGATGCTGCACGCGATCAACTACCTGCTCGGCAACCTCGACGCCTCCTACCTGACCCGGCTGCGCGAACTGGGCGGGCTGCAGGCCTACCCGAGCCGCTCCAAGGACCCGGACGCGGCCGACTACTCCACCGGGTCGGTTGGCATCGGCGCCACGGCACCCATCTGGGGCGCGATCGCTCGCCGCTACGTCAGCCATCACTTCGGGCCCGACGTGGCCGGCGACGTCCGCGGCACCGGCCGCCAGTACTCGCTGCTCGGCGACGCCGAGCTCGACGAGGGAGCCTGCTGGGAGGCAATCATCGATCCGATGGTGGCCGATCTGGGCGAGGTCGCCTGGATCGTGGACCTGAACCGCCAGTCGCTCGACCGGGTCGTCCCCAACATCGACATCCACCGCGTACAGGGCATGTTCACCGCCGCTGGCTGGCAGGTCCTCACCGTCAAGTACGGCCACGAGCTGGAGCGCCTCTTCGCCGAGCCAGGGGGCAATGCCCTGCGCCGGCGCATCGACGAGATGCCCAACCCGGAATACCAGCGACTGCTGCGCCTGCCCGCGGGCAAGCTGCGCGCGAGCCTGCCCGCCGGCCAGGACGCCGACGCGATCGGCGCCGTGATCGCCGGCATCCCCGACGAGGCGCTGATGTCCGCGTTCCGGAACCTGGGCGGCCACGACCTGCGGGCGCTGGACGCGGCGCTTCGCGCGATCGACGACACGCGGCCCACCGTGATCTTCGCCTACACGGTCAAGGGGTACGGGCTGGCCACCGAGGGGCACCCGCAGAACCACTCGGCGCTGCTCACCGGCGAGCAGCTCGGGCAGCTCGCGGCCCGTTCCGGCATCGATATGGCCGACCCCTGGGCACGCTTCCCGGCCGGCAGCCGCGAGGCCCTGGCCTGCGCCGAGGCTGCGGCGAGGCTGCGCCGCGACCCCGTGCCCGCGCCACCCGCGATCGCCGTCCCCGGGGACCTCGGGCACACCCCGCGCGGCACCGGGACCACCCAGGCGGCGCTCGGCCGCACCCTGCTGGATCTCAACCGGGAGGCCCCCGAGGTGGGCAGGCGGATCGTCACGATCAGCCCCGACGTGAGCTCCAGCACCAACCTGGCCGGCTGGGTCAACAAGGTCGGCGTCTGGTCGCACGACGAGCGGCCCAACTGGTTCGCCGACGACGGCGAGACGCTGCTGCAGTGGCGGGAGCGGCCGTCCGGGCAGCACGTCGAGCTGGGCATCGCCGAGGTGAACCTCGTCGGCGCGATGGGCGAGTTCGGCGCCACCTGGAGCCGGTGGGCGGCACCGCTCATCCCGATCGGCGTGCTGTACGACCCGTTCGTCGGGCGCGCGCTCGAGCCCTGGTCGTTCGGCTGCTACGCGGGCGGCCAGTCGATCCTCGTGGGCACGCCGTCGGGCGTCTCGCTCGCCCCCGAGGGCGGCGCCCACCAGTCCATCACCACGCCGTCCATCGGCCTCGAGCAGCCGGAGTGCCTCTCGTACGAGCCCGCCTTCGCGATCGACGCGCAGTGGGTGCTGCTCGCGGCCATGGCCCAGATCGGCCGCCCCGGCGGCAGGTCGGCGTACCTGCGGCTGTCCACCAGGCCCGTCGACCAGACCCTGGCCCAGGTGCCCGAGGACCCGGCCGGGCGCGAGCGCCGGCGCCGCCACGTGGCCGCCGGCGGCTACGTGCTGCGCCG
>JASHQP010000206.1 GCA_030039095.1 Streptosporangiaceae bacterium | reverse complement strand
TGGTAGGCGTGGTGCGGGAAGCGCAGGTCAGCGCCGCCCGCCTGCACGTCGACCGCGGGGCCGAACGCGTGCAGCGCCATCGACGCGCATTCGGCGTGCCAGCCCGGCCGCCCGGCTCCCCACGGGCTGGCCCAGGCCGGCTCGTCGTCGCGCGATGCCTGCCACACCGCGACGTCGAACGGGTCATCCTTGCGCGGGTCCTCCGGGTGGTCCCCGTATTCGGCCGCCAGCCGCAGCGCTTGCGCGGCGTCCGGAACCGCCAGCGCGGCGCTCGCACCGCGGAAGTACACGTGGCCGTCCCGCTCATAGGCGGCGCCCCGCGCGAGCAGCCCTGCGGCCAGCGCGATCACGTGCCCGATGTAGGCATGCGCCCGCGGCTGGATGGCCGGCTGCGCGACGCCGAGCGCTGCCATGTCCCGGTCGAAGTAGAACTGCTGAATCGCGGCGAACCGGTCGTAGGGCGATCCGGCCCGGCTCGCGGCGGCCAGCAGCACGTCGTCCACGTCCGTCACGTTGCGGCACACGATCACCTCGGCGCCGTTGGCGTGCAGCACCCGGGCAAGCGTGTCCACCCACACGAACGTGGCGGCGTGGCCGAGGTGGGTGACGTCGTACGGGGTGATGCCGCAGGCATACACCCGCGCCCGGCCCACGAGCGGCAGCGCCGTGCCGCCCAGTGTCACGGCCGACGGCAGGTCAGCGGCCAGCATCTGACCGGCAGGTATCTGGATCATCGGCGGCCTCCCTGCGGCGTCCCGGACCTCGGTGCCCGTCTCGCTGCGAGGGTACGCCGTCTCGGGCGGGCACCTCCGCCTGCAGGCCGGCGTGCTTGCCGGGATGCGCGCGCAGCCGGGCTGTGTAGATCGAGTATCCGTCGATGTACCGGGCGACCGCGGTCGCGGTGACGGTCGCGGCGATCATCGGGATCGCGATCGCAAACCCGCCGCCGATGAGCTCCAGGATCAGCACCAGGCCGGCCAGCGGCGCCTGCATGGCCGCGCCCAGCATCGCCGCCGCGCCGACGAGCGCGAAGGCGCCCGACGGCGAGCCTGGCCACGCCAGGCTCCAGGCGATCCCGAGCGCGCCGCCGAGCACGGCCCCGGTGCTCAGCGTGGGGGTGAACAGGCCGCCGGACGCGCCGCTGCTCAGGCACATGGCCGTCACCAGCGGCTTGAGCGCGAACAGCGCCAGCAGCAGCGTGAACCCGTCCAGGCCGAGGAATGCGTCATGTGCCATGTCCTTGCCGTTGCCGAGCAGCTGCGGGTAGGCGAACGCAATCACTCCGAGAATCCCGAACGCGACGACGGGGGCGAACAGCGCTACCCGTCCGCTGGCCTGGTGATGGGAGACCCAGCCGATCAGCCGGATGTAGCCGGAGGAGACAACGCCGATCAGCGGGCCGGCCAGCAGCGCCCAGACCAGCAGTGTCATCGTGAACCGGTAGTTCGGGACGTCGATGTACGTCGGCCGGTCGGGCAGGTACAGCCACGCGGTGGTGGTGGCGATCCAGGAGCAGGCCAGCGCCGGAAGGACGACGGGCACGCTGATCGTGCCGAGCATGATCTCGGCGGTGAACAGCGCCCCGCCGATCGGGACGTTGTAGACCGCGGCGAGCCCCGCGCCGCCACCGCACGCCATCAGCAGCCGGCGCTGCGCGGGGGTCAGCCCCGCCCAGCCGGCCAGGACGCTGGCGGACGCCCCGCCCATCAGCTTGGGCGCGTTCTCGCGGCCGATCGACGCGCCCATCCCGATGACGATCTCCGAGATCACCGACGTGCCGAGCGAGCGCCGGAACGACAGCTTGGCGCCCTCGCCCCAGACCACGTCGTCGAGTTCCGACTTCTCGCCCGAGGTGTAGCGGCGCAGCAGGAACCAGGCGATCCCGCCGAATGCCCCGGCGCACAGCAGCACGACGAGCCGCCGGACGTCCGAGGCTCGCTCGACAGCGGCCTCCAGCGACCCGGTGTGGTAGCCGAACGCGAGGTGCTGGATGGTGAAGAGGATCAGCATCATCAGGTCGCCGAACAGCCCGGCGGCGACCCCGGTGGCCACGATCATCAGCCAGAACTTCGGGGTCAGCGCCGCGTCGCCGTCGCCGGTCGCGTTGGGCTGCTCGGTGGCGCCGCGGCCAGACGGGAGCCTGCTGCCGATCAGCGGCGGCGGGACCCGCACCCGTCCGGGGTACTTCTGCTGGCGCGGCGCCTTGGTCACGGCGGCCCGGTTCCCGCCCGGGCGACGCGGGCGGCCGCGTGCTCGTTGTTCCGGTCCAAGCGCGCTCCCTGCAGGGGTTTCAGGGCACTGGCCAACTGCCGTCAGCAGATATTTCCGTAACAGAAGTATACCGCGCGGCGGCCTGGCGGCTGAAGGGCGCGGTGGTGAACATTCCATGACCGTGGCAGCTGACGGGCACATGTGCGCCGGATCTACCACGATCACGAAGGAGCGGGCAGGTGCCAGGCGCCGGCCGACAGCGCCGGCCTCAGCGGGGGCGGCGCCAGTCGAGGCGCTCCGGCGGCGGGCCCAGATTGGGCGGTGGCTCGTCGCCGGGAACCTCGCCCATGCGCAGGCCCGCCCCGGCTGCTGCAGCGGATCCCGGGACCGCCGCTTCGGCGCTGGCCGCTTCGTCGAGGCTGACCAGGGTGGCGGTCGGAAGCGCGATGATGCCGGGGTTGGCGTCGGCGAACACCACGCGGCGACCGTCTGGCGACGCGTAGGTGACGATCACCGCGCTCGGCGGCAGCCGCTGCAGTTCGTGCTGCTCGACGAGGAACTCGCGTGACCGCTGCGACGTGCGCGCCACCGACGAGCTGGCACCGACCGCCGTCGAGGTGCTGATCCCCCACGCGGTGCTCGAGCTGATGCCCACGGTGATCGACCGCGAGTCGGACGTGCCGTGCGACTCGCTGGCGTCCTTGCTCCGTGACCCTGTCACGTTGCCGAACGGCGCGAAGGCGTCCTGCCGGGTGCGGCCGCGGCCGCGCTGTGAGCCGTAGCTGTCGCTGACCGACGCCGAGTCGGCCACGGAGTCTGCGGTGCCGACCGTGCTGGTGTAGGAGTAGCCCGCGGTGTCGGTGACGGAGGTGCCCACCGTGTCGGTGAGCTGGCTGACCAGAAAACGGTGCTCGGTGCCGATCTGCTCGCTCGCCACCCGCGCGTCGTCGGCGTTGCCGAGCCGCATGAACGCGATGGCCGCGTCGCCGCGGCCGAGCCGCTCCTTCACGTGCGCTGGGATCGAGCGGTACCCGATCAGCAGCCCGGTGCCGGAGATCTCGCACGCCTCCATCAGCCGGTCCAGCACGTCGGCGCCGAGCTTCTCCGCGCCCAGCAGGCAGACCGTGTGCCGCCAGCGCGGGCCGGGCGGCGCCTGCCGCAGCACGTGCGTGAGGGCCACGGTCAGGTACGTGCCGAGGACCTTGCTGCCCAGCGCGCCCGCCCGCCGGTCCAGGCACGCAACCCGCAGCCTGCTGGGCGGAAGTGGCCCGGGCGCCGAACCAAGCCGGTCCAGCCTGCGCAGCCGGGACTCGATCGCCCAGGCCCGCTCGATCACCACCCGGTCGGCGGCGGCGCGGCCGAACAGGCCCATGACCCGGTCTACCTGGTCCGCGGTCAGCAGCCCGGCCTGCAGGTCCTCGCGCGGGTCGCCGACCTGGGCCAGCACCCGGAGCGCCGCCGTGATCTGCGCGATGCTCGCCTCGGGGCCGAGCACGCCAAGGATCCGGTGCAGGATCGTGCTGTCGGCCGGGGCGGACGCGGCCGTGCCACCCGCGCTCGCTGGTTGCTCGCCGGCGGCGACGGTCGCGGCGAGCACGTCCGCCCGCGTGTCCGCGTCGAGGCCGGAGTCGAGGTCGAGCCGGGGCAGGTCGCCGGGCAGCACCCAGACCAGCGGCTCGATCCCGGACCGGCCGGCCACGGCGAGCAGGTCACCGGCGACCGCGCCCTCGCTCAGGTCGAGCACGGTGACGTCGCCGCCGGCGGACAGGCGCGGCGCGGCGATCATGGTGAGCAGCGCCGACCAGCCCGGCAGAGTGCCGCCCGCCAGGTCTACCCGGTCGATCTCGGCAGGCAGCGACACCGCGTACCACTGCAGCTGCCGGTCGAACGCCGCGCGCCGTTCCTCCCACGCGCGGACCTGCCTGGCGTGCTGCTCCTGCCGCGCCGCCAGCCGGCTGCGCTGCACCTCGCGGATCTTCTCCACCCGTTGTTCCTCGCCGGCAAGCTGCTGGCCGAGGTCCTGCCGGCTTCGCCAGACAGCGCGCCCGGCAACCACCGCCGCGGCCAGGCAGACGGCCACGCCGAGACCGGTGAGCGAGTAGTTCAGCAGGCCGGTCAGGCCGAGCGCGAGCAGCAGCCCGGCCAGCCCGGCCGAGGCCGCGCAGAGCATCTTCAGGGGCCGGCTCAGCCGCCGTTCCTCGCGGCGCTGCGCGGCAATCCAGCCCGGGTTGACCTGTTCCGTCGCTGGCGGCGCTGGGCGGCGCGGCAGCGGGCCGGGATCGGCGTGCATGGGTGCGTACTGCCAGCCGAGGTACACCCGGTCCGCCCGGACCGCGGCACGCTGCGGCGGCGGGACAGGCGGGCGGAACCCGGCAGGCGCGCTCATTGCTACG
>JASHQP010000205.1 GCA_030039095.1 Streptosporangiaceae bacterium | reverse complement strand
GGAGGCCGCGGGGCCGCCGGGCCGAGCCCGTGCGCGTCTCGCAGCGCAGCGGCGAACTCGCCGCAGGTCCGGTGGCGGCCGGCCGGATCCTTGGCCATCGCCCGGCTCATGACGGCGTCGACCGCCCCGGGCAGGTCCGGCCTGCGGGTGCTGAGCAGCGGCGGCGCCTCGGACAGCTTCGCCCACACCACCGCCATCCCCGCGTCGCGCCGGAACGGCGGGGCCCCGGAGAGCAGCTCGAAGGTGGCGCAGGCCAGCGCGTACAGGTCGGCCCGGCCATCCACCCTGCCACCCTCGACCTGCTCGGGCGCCATGTAGTCGAGGGTGCCGAGGAACTGCCCTTGGGCCGTGAGGCCGCTCTGGCCGAGCTCTTCGAGCGTCTGCTTGCCGAGCCCGAAGTCGGACAGGTACACGTGGTCCTGCCGGCCGCCGCCCGCGGTGGTGTCCAGCAGCATGTTGCCCGGCTTCACGTCGCGGTGCACCAGTCCGCGCGCGTGCGCCGCGTCCAGCGCCGACGCCACCTGGGTGACGATGTCGACGGCCCGGGCCACGGGCAGCGCGCCCTCGGTGTCGAGCAGCGTGCGTACGTCCGGGCCGTGCACGAACCGCATCGCGATATACAGCACGCCGTCCGCCTCGCCGGCGTCGAACACCGGAATGATATTCGGATGGTCGACGGCCGCCGCTATCCGCGATTCGCGAATGAACCGCTTCCGGAATGCCTCGTCGGCCGCCAGCCTTGGGGCCAGAATCTTGAGCGCGACATTCCGGTCAAGACGGGCTTCGTGGGCACGGTAGACGACCGCCATCCCCCCGCGGCCTATCTGCTCTTCGAGCCGATAGCCAGCAATCTGCGAGCCAATCGCGAACTCGCTGAGTCCCTCGGGAAACTGGTCGCCCACCCGTGCTCCTCCAATCACCCCGAACGGTATCTGAAACCAGGGCCGAACGGGACGCTACGAAGACGCCCGTTCTGGGCATGTCCAGGCCAGACAAGGTGATTATTTGCATCACGTCGCTCTAGAGTTGGGAGATGACGATCGGGCGGGAGATCTCGTCAAATACACCGGCGCTCGTGGTCCGCGCGCAGGGAGCGGACCAGAGCCTGGAGGCCGGCCGCTCCTACACCATCGGCCGCAATCCCGAATCGGACATAGTGGTCAACGAGGCCAGGGTTTCCTGGAGCCATGCCGTTCTCCGGCCCGATGGCGCGACCTGGCTCCTCGAGGACGTCGGCAGCACCAACGGCACCTTCCTCGGCTCCGAGCGGGTGCGGCGTGTGGAGATCACCAGGGACTGCGTGCTGCGGCTCGGCCACCCGGACGACGGCCAGCGGCTGTGGTGCTCGATCGCCGCTCCCCCCAGGGATGCCACCGCCGTCGCCTCGCCGGTGCGCGACGCGGAGCCGCCCACGAACTTCATCGCTCCGCCGCCTGCCGCGGCACCACCTTCCCGGCCCGCGGCCGAGCCAAGCCCGCCGCCCGCAGCCCAGCCATTCCAGGCCTACCAGGCTCCGCCACAGCCACAGCCACAGCGGCCGGCGGCCCAGCCGTATCAGCCACCGGCCCCGCCGCCGTCGGCGGCCCAGCCGTATCAGCCACCGGCCCGGCCGCCGTCACCGTCACCGGCGGCGGCCCAGGCGCACCCGGACGCGGGTGTCCAGCCGTACCCGCCGGCGCAGCCGGGCGGCTCGAGCATCTTCCGGCAGCCGAGCGCGATCATGCGACTGCCCCAGCGGGTACTGCGGATCGGCCGGGCCAACGACAACGAGGTCGTCGTCTCCGACCTCAGCGTCTCCCGCTACCACGCCGAGCTGCGCCGCGACAGCCACGGCGGGTACGAGATCGTCGACCTGGCCAGCCACAACGGCACGTACGTCAACGGCCAGCGGATCGCCACCTCGGCTCGGGTCACCGAGGCGGACATCATCAGCATCGGCCCCGCCACCTTCCACATGGCCGGCCAGGAGCTGGTCGAGTTCATCGACACCGGCGACGTCTCGCTGAACGTGCAGGGGCTCACCGTCAAGATCTCCGGCGGGAAGGTGCTGCTCGACCGCGTCAGCTTCCCGCTCGGCGAGCGCTGCCTGCTCGGCGTGATCGGTCCCAGCGGCGCGGGCAAGTCGACGCTGCTCGGCGCGCTCACCGGGATGCAGCCCGCGGGCGAGGGCTCGGTGCTCTACGACAACCGCGACCTCTACAAGAACTACGCCGAGCTGAAGCACCGGATCGGCCTCGTGCCGCAGGCGGACATCATGCACACGCAGCTCACCGCCCGCCGAGCGCTGCGTTACGCCGCGGAACTGCGGTTCCCCCGTGACACCAGCGCCCGGGAGCGCAACGAGCGCGTCGACGAGGTGATCGGAGAGCTCGGGCTGGCCAAGGACGCCCAGACCCGTGCCTCGGCGCTGTCCGGCGGGCAGCGCAAGCGGGTGAGCGTCGCCCTCGAGCTGCTCACCAAGCCGTCGCTGCTGTTCCTTGACGAGCCGACGTCCGGGCTCGACCCCGGGCTCGACAAGTCGGTGATGGAGATGATGGCCGGGCTGGCCCACGACGGCCGTACCGTCATCGTGGTCACCCACAGCGTCGCCAACCTCGACCTGTGCGACCGCTTGCTCGTCCTGGTCCCGGGCGGCAAGGTCGCGTTCTTCGGGCCGCCGCGCGACGGCCTGAAGCACTTCGGCAAGCCGGGCTGGGCCGAGGTGTTCCAGGCGTTCGACGCCGAGCCGAACAGGGACTGGGCCGCGGAATTCAAGCGGTCCGCGCTGTACTCGCAGTACGTCACCACGGGCCAGAACGCGGTCCTCCCGTCGTCGGGCCCGCGGCAGATCGCGCCGCCGCCGCGTGCCCGCAACCACCTCAGCCAGCTGTCCACCCTGGTCCGGCGCTACCTGGCGGTCATCGCGTCGGACAAGGGCTATCTGGCCACGCTCGCGATTGCGCCGCTCGCCCTGGCGATCATCCTGCGCGCCGCGTCCTCGTCCCAGGGCCTGGTCGGCGGGCCGCACGGCAACGCCAACGCGATAACCGTGCTCGACATCCTCACGATCGGCGCCTGTTTCATCGGCACGCTCAACGCGGTCAGGGAGATCGTCAAGGAAAAATCGATCTACACGAGGGAACGGGCCGCCGGGCTGTCCGCTGGCGCTTACCTATGGTCGAAGCTGCTGGTCCTCGGCGCGCTGAGCGCCATTCAGGCGACGCTGATGACCGTCGTCGGGCTGATCGGCCGGCCGGTGCCCGCGCACGGATCGGTGTTCGGAAACTCCTGGATCGAGCTGGTGCTCGCCATGGCCGTGCTCGCGATCGCGTCGATGACGATCGGCCTGATGATCTCGGCGGTGGTCCGGACCTCCGAGACGACGCTGGTGCTGCTGTTCATATCGGTGATGCTGCAGATCGTGCTCACCGGAGGGGTGATCCCGATCGCCGGGAAGGCCGGGGTCGAGCAGCTGGCCTGGATATCCCCGTCCCGCTGGGGCTTCGGCGCGGTCGCCTCCACCGCCAACCTGAACGCGCTCCAGCCCGGCACGACGCCCGATGCGGTGTGGACGCACGACGCGAGCGCGTGGCTGACGGACATGGGCCTGCTGATCCTGCTCGCGGTGGTGTACGCGTGCATCACCTACTGGCTGCTCAAGCGCGCCAAGCCAGGCCGCCGCTGACACGACAGGAAGCGGCCCCCGGCAGCAGGGCTAACCGACGTGGCTAGCGGGCGCCGCCCCAGTAGCCAGCGAGGTCGAACGGGCGCAGGTATGGGTAGGGACGGTAGCTGACGAACTCCGGCGCGGTGGCGACGACCGGCCCGCCGGACGAGTAGATGTTGTAGGCCGAGCCCAGCTCCGAGGCGTCAGCGTTCAGGGTGGTTGGCTGGAGTGCCTGATCGTTCCAGTGACCGGTGGCGAGGCGGCTGAGCAGGATTTGCGCGGCGGTGATCGTCTCCGCGGGAGTGAAGGCGCAGTGCCCGGCCCGGCTGACGAAGATCTGCCGCAGCAGCCGGCCGTTGCCGGCCTGCTGCACGACGCTGGCGTAGGCCTGCTCGTTCTCCGGGACCACGAGCCCGTCGCCGGTGGTGTGCATGGTCAGCACCGGTACCGAGATGCGCCCGTCGAAGCTGATGTACTTCGCCAGGTAGCTGACCGCGGCCGGGTCGGCGGCGACGCGTGACGCGCTGTTCAGCCGGGCCAGGTCGGCGCCCAGGTTCAGGCCCGCGGCCCGGTACAGCGCGACGACCTCGCGCAGGTCGGCCGAGCGGGCCAGCTGGCTGAAGAAGTTCACCCCGGTGGTCCAGGACGGGTTGCCGCCCGCGCGCGCCTCGAGCTCGGCGCGGAAGTCGAACACGAACGGGAAGTCGACCTCGGTGTCCCACAGGTACTGGTTGGCCTCCTGCGCGGTGTAGTCGCTGGGCGCGGGCTCCGCCGACAGCGGGGTGAACCAGCCCGGTATGTCACCGAGCGCCGCGGCCAGCGCGAGCCGGGCCCGGCCCTGCGCGGTCTGCTGCGCCGCCGCGGCCGCCTGTTCCGCCCCGGCCAGGTTCGCACCCGGGTCGGTGATGTTCACGACCTGCGCCGACGGGTCGATCAGCTGCTGGAACGCGACCTCGGAGTCGAGCGCCGTGTTCCACGTGGCGACGCCGCCGGACAGCACACCGCACATCGGCAGCGCGGCGCTGAACCGGTTCGGGTAGTCCTGGATCAGGCCGGCGGTGATGATGCCGCCGAGCGAATGACCCCACGCGATCGTCTGCGACGGCGTGCCAACCTGCTGGTCGAACACGTTCAGCGTGGCGATCTGGTCGGTCAGCGCCTGCTGGATCGCCCACCCGGTCGACGCGTACGACGACCCGGCCAGCGCGTAGCCGTGGCCGAGCAGCCAGGCCCCGGTCACCGGGTCGCCGACATCCTGCGCCGGGTTCGCCGACCCGGGCACCACGTACCCGTGGCTGTACAGGAACAGCGTGCAGTTCCAGTTCGCCGGCACCTGGATCTCGTACGTCGCGCCGTCGGCCAGCGTGCCGGTCAGCGTGCGCGCGGTCGTGGCAGCACAGGAGCCCGGCCGGGTGCCCGCGAGCGACGGCGCCACCGAGGCCAGGCCAAGGACAAGCAGCGCTGCGCAGCTCACAATGGCCGGGTATCTCCAGATACGCCGCATGATTCACGCTCCAGTGCGCAATGACATGATAATGGGCACGTTGACCGGGACTCTAGACCGGAACCGCTCGCCTGAACAGTCCGCATTTCAACGTGTTGTCAGATAATTCGGCTCTATAGGCTCTTGTGCCATGGGCGGGCCGCAGCGGATTCGCACGTCGGTCGTGATCGTGGGTGGCGGGCCGGTCGGGCTGGCGCTGGCGGTGACGCTCGGCAAGGCGGGGATCTCCTGCGTGCTTGTCGAGCGCCAGGCACAGCCTTCGGCGATCCCGCGCGGGCAGAACCTCACCGCGCGCACGCTGGAGCACTTCTACTACTGGGATTGCGCCGACGAACTGCGCGCGGCGCGGCTCATGCCGCCCAGCTTCCCGGTCGGGGGCATCACCGCCTATCAGAACCTGGCGGGCGAGTACTGGTACGCCCCGGCCGGGCGGGAGACGGTCGCCGACTTCTACTACCAGCGCAGCGAGCGGCTACCGCAGTACCTGACCGAATCGGTGCTGCGCACCCGGCTCAGCGCGCTCGGCGCCGTAAAGACGCTTTTCGGCTGGACCGCCGACAACGTGCGCCAGGACGCCGCCGCCGTGCGCGTGACCGCGCTGGAAACCTCCGGCACCGGGCGGTGCGAGATCGAGGGCCAGTACCTCGTCGGCTGCGACGGCGCCCATTCACGCGTGCGCGAGCAGGCTGGCATCGCCGGCCGGGGAGCCGACTTCGACCAGCGCATGGTGCTCGCGGTCTTCCGCGCGCCGGAGCTGGACAAGCTGCTGGAGCGGTTCCCGCCGCGGACCACCTACCGGGTGCTGCGGCCCGAGCTGAACGGCTACTGGTGGTTCTTCGGCCGGGTCGACCCCGCCGAGACGTGGTTCTTCCACGCGCCCGTGCCCAAGGACGCGACGGCGGCGAACCTCGACGCACATGCGCTGATCGATCGCGCCGCCGGCTCCCGCGTGGCATGCGACTTTGGGCACGTCGGGTTCTGGGACCTGCGCATCGACATCGCCGACCGCTGCCGCCAGGGCCGCGTGTTCATCGCGGGCGACGCGGCGCACAGCCACCCTCCCTACGGCGGGCACGGCCTGAACACCGGCTTCGAGGACGCGGTGAACCTCGGCTGGAAGCTGGCCGCCGTGCTGCACGGCTGGGGCGGTCCCGGCCTGCTCGACAGCTACACGCTGGAGCGCCACCCGGTGTTCGCCGGGACCGGCGAGGCGATCACGCGGGGCATCGCCGACGACCGCGCGTTCCTGGAGCGCTACAGCCCGCGGCGAGACCGCGGCGAGTTCGAGCGGGCGTGGGGCGCCCGGACCTCGGGTGAGGTGCCCCCCGCGTCATACGAACCGCACTATGAAGGCTCGCCGATCGTATGGGCGGACCCAGGCTCGGCGGGCGGCGTGCGCGGCGGGCACACGTTCGAGGCGCGCCCCGGGCACCACCTCGCGCCCGCGGCGCTGTCCTCGGGCCGCAACGTCTTCGAGCGGCTGGCCGGCGGCTTCACCCTGGTCACGCTCGGCACGGATCAGGCCGGCGCCGCGTTCCAGGCGGCAGCCGGTGAGCTGCGCATACCGCTGCGAGTGATCACGGACACCTGTGAGGGGCAGCGGGCGGCCTACGGCCGGCGCCTCATCCTGGTCCGGCCGGACCAGCACGTCGCCTGGACGGCGGACACCCCGCCCGCCGACGCCGCCGCGGTGCTGCGCCGGGCCGTCGGCGCCGCCTGGAAGTAACGGGGAATCCTGTCAGTGCGGGGAATCGCGTCGGCAAATACGGCTGACAGGATTCCCCGCTAGCCCAACCATGCCGGTTATAGGCGGCCGGCCTCGACGATCCGGCGCAGGAATCTCTGGGTGCGCTCGTCCTTTGGCTCGGTGAACAGCTCGGACGGCGGGGCTTCCTCGACGATAGTCCCGTCGGCGACGAAGCAGACGCGGCACGCCGCAACCGAGTCGCTCGACCCAGCATGACGTCTATATATGGCACCGGGCGTGCGCTGAAACCGAAAACAGAAACACAGGGGAGGCGCGGCAGACACCGGGGTCTAGATGGTCGGCTAGTTCCTGATGTAGATGGGGGTGCCGGGGACCGTGAACAGCTTGTGGAAGAACGTCGCGGTGTCGTAAGGGATGCGGACGCAGCCGTGCGAGTCCGGGTACCAGGGAACGCTGGAGTTCCATTCCCCGTGAATGGCGTACAGCGTGCCGATGAAGAAGACCGGGTTGTACATTTCCCCGAGCGGCACGGTGACCCATCCCGGCAGGAACGACAGCGCGTGGTAATTCCCGGTCGGCGTATTCCAGCCGCAGCCCTGCCCGGGCAGGCACCCGGCCCCGGTGGACACGTGGCTGATCAGGTCCACCTTGTGGTTCTTGTACAGCACCAGGACCTCGTCGCCCATGTTGACCTCGATCCGCGTCGCGCCGCCGTGCGGGACGAGGACCTTGGGGGCGCGGGGATCCACGAGCGCGCGCTCGGCCGCGCGGGACACCTGATCCTGGTTCGCGCTGTTGATGATGAGCCCCTGGGTCTCCTTGAACGCCCAGACCGCCTCGAGCGTGTCCAGCCCGAACTGGCCGTCGATCGGGCCCGGGTAGTACTTCAGCGCCGCCAGCCGGACCTGCAGCCTGCGCACCGCCGGGCCGTGCATCCCCAGGGACAGGATCCGCCCGGGCGGAACGTACGCCGGGGTGGACGCGCGGGCCGCGGCCGCCGAGCGGGACGGGCTGGCTCCCGCCGCCCCGACCTGACCGAACACCAGTGCCCCGGCCGCAACCAGGGCCCCAAGGGCGAACAGCCACCGCACCGCCGTGTGCCTCATGTCGCTCCCCTTTACCGTGCCCGTCCCGCGCCCGATGTCCCCGGAAGAGGAGCGCTTTGGCGCAGTCCATTCCCGCTGGTGCTTTGTAGACGTTTTACCCAGACGTGGGGTTGCGGCACCCTTCCGGCCGGGCGGCTGTACAGTACGCGGCGTCTTCTGCGCAGATCCCGAGCCACGCCGGCCGGCGACCGATCGGCACCAAACCGTCACACCAGCGCCGCCGCCATTCCCGGTCCTGGTAACGCCCATTGGGCTCTGCCGATTGGGCTCTGCCGAACCATCTCGCTGCCGGAGCCGTTCCCGAGGCTAGATCCGCCAGGCAGAACGCCTGGCTGCCGGAGGAGGACCGTCACCACGGCGGCCCGGCCGCGCTGCGTCTGCAGGGGCGACGCAGCACGTCAGGCCAGCAGGTCAAGGTCCACGCCCCGCCCTTGGGCGACCGCGGCCCGGTACACGATCCAGGCGGCCGCGAGATCCTGCCAGGGCAGGCCAGCCGGCGCGTACACGGTGAGCTCGTCGCGGCTGCGGCGGCCCGGGTGCGCGCCGGCGAGCACCTGGCCCAGGGTGACCGGGCGCAGGTCCCGCACGCCATCCCGGGCCAGCGCGCCGCCGGAGCGGG
>JASHQP010000204.1 GCA_030039095.1 Streptosporangiaceae bacterium | reverse complement strand
GCCGACGCCGCCGCGGTGGAGCCGGAGCGCCCGGTCCAGGCCGAGGCGCCGCCGCGGCTCGTTGCCACGGTGGACGAGGCGAGGATCCGCCAGGTGCTCGCGAACCTGCTCGGCAACGTCCGCGCGCACACGCCGGTGACGACGCCGGTGGCCGTCCGGCTCGGCACGCTGACCGGGGGGGTGCTGCTGGAGGTGGCGGACGCGGGTCCCGGGATGTCCGCCGAGGATGCGGCCAGGGCGTTCGACCGGTTTCACCGCGCAGCTGAGCCGTCGAACGGCGGCGGTGCCGGGGACCGCGCGGCGAGCAACGGCGGCGGGGGCGGCAGCGGCCTGGGCCTTTCGATCGTCCAGGCGATCGCCAGGGCGCACGGCGGGCAGGCCACGCTGGAATCGTGGCCGGGCCACGGCACCAGGGTCCGCATCTGGCTGCCCACCCGCTAGGCGGCTGGCGGGGCCTGCCCGGCTGAGACTGCCCAGGAGGCGCGGTGGTCAGCCGGAAGCGCCAGGACCAGGCGGTTCGGCATCCGACGACACCGGATCAGCCGCTGCGGCGGCGACCGCCGGACGGACGGAGCGTGCCAGGATCTGGGCCACGTCGACGACCTCGAGCGACTCCGCGGCCTCACCGGAACTCTTCTTGGCGCTCACCGCGTCACCGAGCATGACCAGGCAATACGGGCACCCGGTCGAGATCGTGTCCGGGTTCGTGCCGAGCGCCTCCTCGATCCGCTCGGTGTTGATCCGCTTGCCGATCCGCTCCTCCATCCACATCCGCGCCCCGCCCGCGCCGCAGCAGAACCCGCGCTCCTTGCAGCGGTGCATCTCCTGCGCCCGGACGCCGGGAACCCGCTCCATGATCTCCCGTGGCGCCGTGAAGATCCGGTTGTGCCGGCCGAGGAAACACGGATCGTGATATGTGATCTTTTCCTCGACCGGGGTGACCGGGGTGAGCTTGCCCTCTTCCACCAGCCGCGCGAGCAGCTGGGTGTGATGGATGACCTCGTAGTTGCCGCCGAGCTGCGGGTACTCCTTTGCGAGCGTGTTGAAGCAGTGCGGGCAGCTGGCAACGATCTTGCGGGCGCCCGCCTCGTTCAGCGTCGCGATGTTCTGCTCGGCCAGCATCGAGTACACGAATTCGTTGCCGATCCGCCGCGCCGGGTCGCCGGTGCACGTCTCGGCCGGTCCGAGCACCGCGAACGAGACCCCCGCGGTGTGCAGCAGTTCGGCGATCGCCCGCGTGGTCTTGCGGGCCCGGTCCTCGAGCGCCCCGGCGCAGCCCACCCAGAACAGGTACTCGACGTCCGGGCCGATTGTCCCGTCGACGACCGGAACCTCGAAGTCGAGGCCTTCGGCCCATTCCATCCGCCGGGCCTGGCCCATGCCCCACGGATCGCCCTTGTTCTCCAGGTTCTTCAGCATCGACGAAGCCTCGGTGGGGAACGCGGACTCGATCAGCACCTGGTGGCGGCGCATGTCGGAGATGTGGTCGATGTGCTCGATGTCGACCGGGCACTCCTCCACGCACGCGCCGCAGTTCGTGCATGACCACAGCACGTCGGGGTCGATCACGCCGTTCGCGGCCTCGTCGCCGACGAGCGGGCGCTCCGCCTCGGCCTTGACCGAGTCCGGCAGCTTCTCCCTCGCCTCATCGGAGGCGGCCAGCAGGTACGGGGCCTTGGCGAACGCATGATCACGCAGGTCCAGGATCAGCATCTTCGGGGACAGCGGCTTGCCGGTCGCCCAGGCCGGGCACTGGGACTGGCAGCGCCCGCACTCGGTGCAGGTGGCCATGTCCAGCAGGCCCTTCCAGGTGAAGTCCTCGATCTTGCCGCGGCCGAAGATGTCGGTGTCGGGATCGGCTTCCTCGAAGTCGAGTACCTTGCCGCCGGATCGCATCGGCTGCAGCGCGCCGAGCCCGTTGGGGCGCCGGGAGAACAGCACGTTCAGCGGCGCGATCGCGATGTGCAGGTGCTTGGAGTACGTGACGAACACGCCGAAGCCGAGGATCACCGCGAGCTGCAGCAGGATGAACGTGGTCTCCAGCGCCTTGTTCGCACCCACGCCGAGCGGGTGCAGCCAGTGCCCGACGATCTGCGACGCGAACGCGCCGTGGGCGTACGGGAAGTCCCCGGTATTGATCTGCGCACCGCGGTAGATCAGCAGCGTGGCGATCACCAGGAAGATCAGGGCCAGAACGAGCCACGCGGCGCCGGTGTGCGAACCGGCGAACCGTGACGCCCGGCCCTCCCGCCTGGGCTCGTTCCGCAGCCGGATGACCGCGAACGTGACGATGCCGACCAGCACCGCGACCGCGAACAGGTCCTCGAGGAAACCGATCCAGGCCCAGTGCCCGATCCCGGGGATCGCGAACGTGGCGCTGAACAGGTCGCCGTACGCCTCGATGATCGTCAGGATCAGGATGATGAATCCCCAGAACGTCAGGAAATGGGCCACGCCGGGGACCGACCATTTCAGCAGCTTGCGCTGCCCGAACACTTCGGTGACCTGCGTTTCTGCGTCTGTCCCCGGGTGGGTCCGGACCGCCTCGATGCGCTCGGGCGCGGGCTGGCCGGTCCGGCCGAGGCGGTAGAGCCACCACAACCGGCGGCCGGCCGCAGCGGCCGCGACCGCGGTCAGGACAAGCCCGATGATGATGCGCAGCACCAAGGTGACCTCCTGCAACAGGCTGGGTGCCAGCGTACGCCTGCGGCAGAGCAGGCAACGGCCGCGATCCTACCGGCTGGTAACTTGATTGGTCATCTGCGCCAGGCGAGCACGTTCCCGAACGCCAGCGACGGGCGGCCGAACAGCCGCTCGAGGTAGTGCCCGAGCGCCGAGCCGAGCGGGGCGACGGCGACCACCGCCGCCGGCCGCCAGTTGTCCAGGTCGGCCCGGGTCTGTGCCGCCGAGGGAACGGGCGCGGGCGGCCCGCCCCAGAGCCAGTCCAGGTACTGCGCGGTGGCCGCGACGCCGTTGCCTTCCACGTAAGCCTGGCCGTTCCACGCGGGACCGATGAAATAGCCGCCGATGATCGAGCCTGGTTCACCGGTGTCGGCCTGCCAGCGCAGCGGCGCGGTGATGGTCGCCGTCGGGACCGGCACGACGAGGACCCTGGCGCTAGGTGGCAGGTGCATCGCCGCGAAGGTCGCTGACCAGCCCGCCGGGACCGGCATGGGGGTGGCCGAGGGAAGCGGCAGCGGCACCAGCGGAAGGCAGGCCACGATCGCCACGGCGGCCGCCGCTGCTGCGGCCCATCGCGCCACAGATCTGCGCGCACCCACCCACCACACCCTCGCCCGTTCAAGCGAGAACGCCAGCAGGGCTGCGGCGACACCGTCCGCGACGATCGACAGCCTGTTGGGCAGTGCAGTGCCGATCACCGGCAGCGCCTCGATCCAGTGCCAGGGCAGCGTGATGCCGGCCTGGGTGGCGCCGCCGACCAGGGGATGGGCCCCCAGCGACAGCAGCACCAGGACGGCCAGGGCCACCGCGGTGGCACGGACGGCCGGACGGCGCCAGCATGCCGCGGCGCCCACGGCGAGCACCGCTATCAGCGGCCAGCCGAGATAGGCCAGGTACTCCGGAGCCCCGCCCTGGTAACTCGCCGCCGCCGCGGCGCTCGCGGCCGTATGGAACAGCAGGTACCTGGAAGGGGTAACGAACCCGGTCACGTCGTTCTTGAAGAAGTCGGGGGTGAAGGAGCTGCCGTGCTGGGTGAGCGGGCCGAAGAACTGCACCCAGAGTGCGTAACCTGACAACAGCAGCGTGACCGCGGCCGCGACGCCGAATCCTGCGGCAGCCTGCGGCAGCCGGCCCGGCACCTCCCGGGGCCGGCCGAGCGCGAGCACGGCAACCAGGAGCACAGCGGCGATGCAAGTGAGCAGCAGCAGTTCTTCGCCGGTGAACAGCTGCGCGGTGGCGAGCAGGCCGAGCAGGACGCCGTCACGCACCGGAGACCGCGAGCGCACGCACAGGCGCACGGCCAGGTCGACGATCAGCGGCGGAAGCACGGCGAACTGAAGGTTGTAGTGGCCGATCGCCGCCTGCAGCAGTGCCGGCGAGAACCCGTAGACCGCTCCGGCCAGCGCCGCGGAACCCATGCTCACGTCCCAGCGCCGCAGGACGAAGAACAGGCTCGCTGCCGAGCCGGCGAACCCGACGGTGGTGAGCACGGTGAGCGAGGTCTGCGGGCCCGCCAGCAGCGTCACCGGCGCGAGCAGCACGCCGGGCAGCAGCATCGAGGTGTTCCACATCGCGTTGATGCCCTGCGGCGCGTTCATCGCGGCCGTGACGAGGGCAGGCAGCCTGCCATGCGTCAGCGCCGTGGCGTCGTAGCGCATGAACCACGCGAAAAAGTCCGCGTCGTTCGGGTTCCCCGACACCGTGTGCGAGGCGGGGTCCGCCCACAGCCGCCAGGTCACAGCCACGGCCGCGAGCAGATAGCAGACCAGGACCACGGCGATTGCCAGGCGGTTCCCGCGCTGCCGCCCGCGGCCCGCTGCCGCCGGATGCGACGCGGTCGTGGGCAGGGCTCGCGCCAACGGGTATCCTTTCTGCCCGCCCAGCCCTCCCTGGGCTGACGGGCGCGTGGAGCTCGCTAGCCGGTGGGCGCCCCGGACCTGACGAAGACGTAGACGCCGTCGCTGACGAAGATCTGGCGGTAGCGCACGCCGTGGTTCAGGCCCTCCACGAAGCTGAGCACGTTCCTCGGCGGCGGCTGCCAGTCTGTGCTCGCCGTGTCAAAAACGACGTACTTGGTGGCTGGATTGGTGGCGAAGTTCCCCAGCCAGTACGTGTCGGTCCTCGCGGCCAGCGGCGCCAGCAGGTCCAGGTCGGTGGCGACCGTCGCGCCGTCCGGCACCCGCGCCATGGCCGCCCTGGCGGCAGCCACGTGCGGGCCGACGCTGTAGGTCTGCGGGGTCCACAGCTGGCTGATCGGAAACTGGAACGCCAGCGCCGCGGCGATACCCAGCATCAGCGCCGCGCCGTTCCGGGCCAGCAGGGCCGCTGCCCGGTTCGCGCCACCGCTCGCGGCCCGGTCGGCGCTCGCGGCCCGGTCGGCGCTCGCAGCCCGGATACGGGCCATGCCGTCGATTGCGGCGATGAACACGATCGGCATCACCGTCGCGTTGTAGTGCCAGGCCGTGCCCCAGTAGGCGCTGTTCGTCCCGATGAAGCGCAACGCCAGGCTCGGCGCGGCGGCGAGGACCAGCGGGGACCGGAGTGCCAGGAAGGCCGTGGGCAGCAGGATGAGCGCAAGCGTCGGCACTTTGGTCGCCCACCCGGAGGCGAGCTGGGTGACCACCCCCGTCACGGAGAAGTGCCCGCCGACCGGGCTGACCGTGCCGCCGTCGGTCCAGTACAGGTAGTGATGCGTCGGGCTGAAGTGCGGGATGATCACGATGATCGCCAGGAACGACCAGGCCAGTCCCCAGATCGCGAGGAACATCCCGGCCCGCGGGCGCTTGTAGACGATCACCATGAGCAGGCCGATGGCGGCGAGCGTGAACCCCTGGTCCTCCTTGACGAAGACGAGCGGCAGCGCCCACCACACCGCGGCCCGCATCCGCCCCCGGACCAGGGCTGACAGCGAGCAGGCCAGCAGCGGCACGGCGAAGGCGATCTCGTGGAAGTCGTAGTTGACCATCTGCTGCAGGCCCCAGGAGAAGCCGTAAGCGGCGCCGATGGCGCGCCCCGCTCCGGTCCCGAGCAGGTCCGCCGCCGCGCGGCTGACCGGCACAACGGACACCGCGGTGAGCAGGGCCTGCGCCACCAGCAGGGTGACCGGGGTGGGGAAGACCCGGAAGAACGGGGCAATCAGCGCGACGATCGGGTGGAAGTGATCTCCGAGCAGGTTGAAGCCCGCGCCCCTGATGTCGACGATCGGCGCCTGCAGATGGGCGTACTGCTTGACGTACTCGGTGAAGATGCCGAGGTCCCAGGACGTAGGGTCGAGCCGCAGGTACCGGAAGACGGAGATCGGCACGTACACCGCGAACACCGCCAGGGCAATCAGCCACGGCACCCTGTCCGCCCGCGGCGGAGCCTCGGCACGCGAAGGCCCCTCCGCACCCGAAGGGGCCGCCGCCGCGACAGCCGCTTCCGCGCCACCCGGTTCCGCGCCAGCGCCAAGCAGCTGCTCGTCTCGGGGCACGGACACGGCTCCTCTCCGATCCCTTCGCGCAGTTTCTGGTGTAGCGCGACCGTACCCGGATCGGCGTCCAGCCGCGCGCGGCAGCAGGCCCGCGACCTGGGCGGCGGCAGGCCCCTACATGGTAGGCAGATTCTGGCCAGATGCCTCGGGTAAGCCAGCCCCAGCAGCCCGGCGGGCGCCTCGCGGAAAACTTTCCGCCGGCCGGGGAATGCCGGAGGGCTCTGCAAAGTTGAGCACAGTAGGCTCAAGTCATTTGCCAGGCAGACCGCAACGTGGCAAACTTGCGCCGACAAGACTCAACTTAGCAACACGACACACAAGGACTGAACTCATGGCACGAGCGGTAGGCATTGACCTGGGAACGACCAACTCCGTCGTCGCAGTTCTCGAGGGCGGCGAGCCCACGGTCATAGCGAACGCGGAAGGCTCGCGGACCACGCCGTCCGTCGTCGCCTTCGCGAAGAACGGCGAAGTGCTCGTCGGCGAGGTCGCCAAGCGGCAGGCCGTGACCAACGTGGACCGGACGATCCGCTCGGTCAAGCGCCAGATGGGCACCGACTGGAACGTCTCCATCGACGGCAAGAAGTTTACGGCGCAGCAGATCAGCGCCTTCATCCTGCAGAAGCTGAAGAGGGACGCCGAGTCGTACCTGGGCGAGACCATCACCGACGCGGTGATCACCGTTCCGGCGTACTTCAGCGACGCGCAGCGGCAGGCGACCAAGGAGGCCGGCCAGATCGCGGGCCTGAACGTGCTCCGCATCATCAACGAGCCCACCTCGGCTGCCCTGGCGTACCACCTGGACAAGGACAACGAGGCCACGATCCTGGTCTTCGACCTGGGTGGCGGCACCTTTGACGTCTCCCTGCTCGAGGTCGGCGAGGGCGTCGTGGAGGTCAAGGCCACCAGCGGCGACAATCACCTCGGTGGCGACGACTGGGACCAGCGGATCGTGGACTGGCTGGTCAAGGACTTCAAGAACAGCTACGGCATCGACCTGTCCAAGGACAAGATGGCGCTGCAGCGGCTGCGGGAGACCGCGGAGAAGACCAAGATCGAGCTCTCCCAGACCAACGAGTCGCAGATCAACCTGCCCTACATCACCCACTCGGATCAGGGCCCGCTGCACCTGGACACCAAGCTGTCCCGGGCCGAGTTCCAGAAGATGACCTCTGACCTGCTCGATCGCTGCAAGGGGCCGTTCCAGCAGGTGATCAAGGACGCCGGGATCAAGCTGGACGCCATCCAGCACGTGGTGCTGGTCGGCGGTTCCACCCGGATGCCCGCCGTGGTTGACCTGGTCAAGGACCTGACCGGCGGCAAGGAGCCGAACAAGGGCGTCAACCCGGACGAGGTCGTGGCGGTCGGTGCTTCGCTGCAGGCCGGCGTGCTGAAGGGTGAGGTCAAGGACGTCCTGCTGCTCGACGTGACCCCGCTGTCGCTGGGGATCGAGACCAAGGGCGGCATCTTCACCAAGCTCATCGAGCGCAACACCACGATCCCGACCAAGCGGTCGGAGATCTTCACCACGGCCGAGGACAACCAGCCGTCCGTGCAGATCCAGGTGTTCCAGGGCGAGCGCGAGATCGCTGCGTACAACAAGAAGCTCGGCATGTTCGAGCTGGCCGGGCTTGCGCCCGCGCCGCGCGGCATCCCGCAGATCGAGGTCACCTTCGACATCGACGCGAACGGCATCGTGAACGTCTCCGCCAAGGACCTCGGGACGGGCAAGCAGCAGTCCGTGCAGATCACGGGCGGCTCCGCGCTGGCGAAGGACGACATCGAGCGGATGATGGCCGACGCCGAGAAGTATGCGGAGGAGGACCGCCAGCGCCGCGAGGAGGCTGAGGTCCGCAACCGCGCCGAGAGTCTCGCCTACACCACGGAGAAGTTCCTCGCCGAGAACGCTGACAAGGTTCCCGACGACGTCAAGTCCGAGGTCGAGTCCGCGATCGCCGAGCTGAAGAGGACGCTCGAGGGCACCGACACCGAGGCGATCCGGACCGCCAGTGAGCAGGCGGCACAGGTCAGCCAGAAGATGGGTACCGCCATCTACGCCCAGTCGCAGCAGGCCGCGAGCGCGGCGGGCGGCGCCGAGGGCGCGACGGGCCAGGAGGACACGTCCGGTGACGATGACGTCGTCGAGGCCGAGATCGTCGACGACGACAAGCCCGCCGAAGGTGGCGCCGCCTGATGAGGTCTTCCGACGAGGAAAGCCAGGGCCCGGTCATCCGCGACCGACGTCGCATCGACCCGGTAACGGGTCAGGTGCGCGACAGCGGCCGCGACCCTGGCCAGGGCCAGGCGGGCCCGCAGCGCGGGCCCGCCCAGCCCCGGCCGGGCAAGCACGCGGTGTCCAGGCCGGGCGGCGTCTCCGGGGGAAACCCCGGAGACGGCCAGCCCGCCCGGGACGCGCAGGGCAGTGGCAACCATGACAACGGACCGGCTCCCGCCGCGGCCAACCGGGCCGAGCGGGACGCCGAGGTGGAGAAGATGACAGCTCAGCTCGCCGAGCGCACGGCGGACTTGCAGCGGCTGCAGGCGGAGTACGCCAACTACCGCAAGCGGGTCGAGCGAGACCGCATGGCCGTCCGTGAGCAGGCACTCGCCAACGTGCTCACCGAGCTGCTTCCCGTCCTGGACGACATCGGCCGGGCCAGGGAGCACGGAGAGCTTTCCGGCGGGTTCAAGTCGGTCGCCGAGTCACTGGAGGCGGCAACCGTCAAGCTGGGCCTGAACAGCTACGGGGAGGACGGGGACTTGTTCGACCCGAACCTGCACGATGCGCTCATGCACTCGTACTCACCGGACGTGACCGAGACGACGTGCGTGCGCATCCTGCAGCCCGGCTACAAGGTCGGTGACCGGATCCTGCGCCCGGCGCGGGTTGCGGTGGCCGAGCCCGGCCAGGCAGATGAAGACGAAGGCGCCGGAGACGACGCAAGTACCTACCATCCGGCTGACGACCGCGGTGGCGACTGAGACCAGACGAGGAGGAACCTGATGAGTACCAAGGACTTCCTCGAGAAGGACTACTACAAGGTCCTCGGCGTCGCCAAGAGCGCCAGTCCTGACGAGATCAAGAAGTCATACCGCAAGCTGGCCCGCAAGTACCACCCGGACGCGAACAAGGGCGACGCGGGTGCCGAGGAGCGCTTCAAGGAGATCTCCGAGGCCTACAACGTCCTGTCCGACGAGAAGCGGCGCAAGGAGTACGACGACGCGCGCTCGCTCTTCGGCGGCGGCGTCCGGATGCCCGGGTCGGGCGGCGGCGGTGGCGGCTACAACTTTGATCTCGGTGACCTGTTCGGCAATGCACCCGGCGGCACAGGCGGCACCGGGGGACGGCTGGGTGACCTGCTCGGCGGCGTGTTCGGCGGCGGGCGCTCCACCCAGCAGCAGCGCCCCCGGCGCGGCGCCGACGTTGAGACCGAGGCGTCGCTCAGCTTCGCCGACGCGATCAACGGCTCGACCGTGGCGCTGAGCCTGGCCGGCGAAGGCCCGTGCAAGGCGTGCATGGGCACGGGGGCCAAGGCCGGCACCGTCCCCAGGGTGTGTCCCACCTGCGAGGGCACCGGCCAGGGCAGCAGGAACCTGGGCAACTTCGCGTTCTCGGAGCCCTGCAAGACCTGCCGCGGCCGCGGGCTCGTCGTTGACGACCCGTGCCCGGTCTGCTCGGGCAGCGGGCGGGCGATGAGCACCAGGACGATCCAGGCGCGCATTCCCGCGGGGGTCGCCGACGGCCAGCGGATCAAGCTCAAGGGCAAGGGCGCCCCGGGTGAGCGCGGCGGGCCGGCCGGAGACCTGTACGTGCGCGTGCACGTCGCCTCGCATCCGGTCTTCGGAAGGTCCGGCCACAACCTGACCATCACCGTTCCGATCACGCTGCCGGAGGCCGCGCTGGGCGCCGAGATCAAGGTGCCCACGCACGGCGGCATGCCGGTCAGCCTGCGGATTCCGCCGGGCACGCCCAACGGGCGCACCTTCCGCGTCCGCGGCAAGGGCGTGCGGCGCCAGGACAGCACCTACGGAGACCTGCTGGTCACCGTCGACGTGCGGGTCCCCAAGGACCTCGACGGCGAGGCCCGCGAGGCGCTGGAGACGCTCAGGAAGCTGGCGCCCGGCGAGGACCAGCGCGACGATCTGCTGCGCCGGGCCAAGGCCGTGTGAGCTGTGTGAACACGCGTCGGGAACGAGGAGCAGCGGGAGGAGGACGGCCACATGGAAGGAGATGACATGATCCAGTTCGACCTGTCGGATGACACGCCCGTGTATGTCATCTCCGTGGCCGCGCAGCTATCCGGGCTGCATGCCCAGACGCTGCGTGCCTACGACCGGCTGGGCCTGGTATCGCCCGGCCGGTCCGCGGGCGGCGGCAGGCGTTACTCGCTGCGTGACGTTCTGGCCCTGCGCGAGGTCCAGCGACTGTCCCAGGTAGAGGGCGTCAACCTCTCCGGGATCAAGCGGATCCTCGAGCTCGAGGACGCCGAGCAGCGCAACCGGGTGCGGCTGGCCGAACTGCACGCCGAGATCGCCCAGCTCCGCGCGGAGCTCGAGTCCACGCGCGCCGTGGCAGCCCGGCTGGCCGGCCTGCTGCGGAGCCGGAACAAGGGTGCCGACCTGGTCCCGGTGCGCCGGTCGGACGTATCAGTAACCGCTCAGCCACCAGCCCGTGCGGCGCGGTCCGGTGAGGGCCGGCCCGGGGCGGGGGCACTAGGACGAACCGCAGACTTGCGAGAAACAAACGATGGCTAACGAGAAATTCACGCGGAAGAGCCAGGAGGCGCTGTCCGAGGCGGTCCGGGCCGCTGCGGCGGCCGGGAACCCGAGCGTCGACGGCCTGCACCTGCTCGCCGCGCTGATCACCCAGAAGAACGAGGGAACGGCATACCCGCTGCTGCAGGCGGTGGGCGCCGACCCGGACGCGATGGCGAAGACCGTCAGCGACCGGCTGGCCAGGCTGCCGAGGGCGGCCGGCGCCACGCTGAGCGCGCCGGAGACCTCACGGCCGCTGCTGGCGGCGCTCAGCACCGCGGAGAAGCGGGCCGGCGAGATGGGCGATGAGTACATCTCCACCGAGCACCTGCTCGTGGGCCTGGCGACCGACGGCGGCCAGGCGGCAACCGTGCTGCGCGAGGCCGGCGCGGGACCGGACGAGCTGCTTGCCGCGTTCGAAAAGGTCCGCGGGTCCGCCAAGGTCACGAGCCAGGACCCGGAGGGCACGTACCAGGCGCTGGAGAAGTACGGGATCGACCTGACCCGCAGCGCCCGAGAGGGCAAGCTGGACCCGGTCATCGGCCGTGACGCCGAGATCCGCCGGGTGATTCAGGTGCTGTCCCGGCGTACCAAGAACAATCCGGTGCTGATCGGCGAGCCCGGTGTCGGCAAGACCGCCGTGGTCGAGGGCCTTGCCCAGCGGATCGTGGCCGGCGACGTGCCCGAGTCGCTCAGGAACAAGCGCGTGGTCGCGCTCGACCTGGGCTCGATGGTGGCGGGTGCCAAGTACCGCGGCGAATTCGAGGAGCGGCTGAAGGCTGTCCTGGCCGAGATCAAGGAGAGCGACGGCCAGGTCATCACGTTCATCGACGAACTGCACACGGTCGTGGGCGCCGGCGCCGCCGAGGGCGCCATGGACGCCGGAAACATGCTCAAGCCGATGCTGGCCCGCGGCGAGCTGCGGATGGTCGGGGCCACGACGCTCGATGAGTACCGCGAGCGGATCGAGAAGGACCCGGCCCTGGAGCGCCGGTTCCAGCAGATCTTCGTCGGCGAGCCGTCGGTCGAGGACACGATCGCGATCCTGCGCGGGCTCAAGGGCCGGTACGAGGCGCACCACCAGGTGCAGATCTCCGATGCCGCCCTGGTCGCGGCCGCCACCCTGTCGGACCGGTACATCACCGCGCGGTTCCTCCCGGACAAGGCCATCGACCTGGTCGATGAGGCGGCGTCCCGGCTCCGCATGGAGATCGACTCCCGGCCGGTGGAGATCGACGAACTGCAGCGCGCCGTCGACCGGATGAAAATGGAAGAGATGGCGCTCGAGCGGGAGGCCGACCCGGCCAGCAAGGAGCGGCTGGAGCGGCTGCGTGCCGACCTGGCCGACCGCCAGGAGCAGCTGACCGCGCTGATCGCCCGGTGGGAGCGCGAAAAGGCCGGCCTGAACAAGGTCGGCGAGCTGAAGAAGCTCCTGGATGACAAGCGGGGCGAGGCCGAGCGTGCCCAGCGTGACGCGGACTACGCGACCGCCTCACGGCTGATCTACGGAGAGATCCCGACGCTGGAGCGCGAGATCGAGGAAGCCGCGGCGAACGAGAACGCCGAGGTCTCCGAGGCACCGGACGCGCCGATGGTCAAGGAAGAGGTCGGTCCCGACGACGTCGCCGACGTGGTGGCGTCGTGGACGGGCATACCCGCCGGCCGGCTGCTCGAAGGCGAGACCGGCAAGCTGCTGCGGATGGAATCCGAGCTCGGCCGGCGGCTCGTCGGCCAGACCCGCGCCGTTCAGGCCGTGTCGGACGCCGTCCGCAGGTCGCGGGCGGGCATCTCGGACCCGGACCGCCCGTCGGGATCGTTCCTGTTCCTCGGGCCGACGGGCGTCGGTAAGACGGAGCTGGCCAAGGCCCTCGCGGAGTTCCTGTTCGACGACGAGCGGGCGATCGTCCGCATCGACATGAGCGAGTACTCCGAGCGGCACTCGGTGGCCAGGCTGGTCGGGGCGCCCCCCGGCTACGTCGGCTACGAGGAGGGCGGTCAGCTCACCGAGGCGGTGCGGCGGCGTCCGTACTGCGTGATCCTGCTGGACGAGGTGGAAAAGGCGCACCAGGAGGTCTTCGACATCCTGCTGCAGGTGCTGGACGACGGACGGCTCACCGACGGCCAGGGCCGCACGGTCGACTTCCGGAACACGATCCTGATCCTCACGTCCAACCTGGGCTCGCAGTTCATCGCGGACCCCTCGCTGGACGAGACGGCCAAGAAGGACGCGGTGATGAACGTGGTCCGGGGCACGTTCAAGCCGGAGTTCCTGAACCGGCTCGACGACGTGATCCTCTTCGACGCGCTGTCCACAGAGGAGCTCGCCGAGATCGTCGACCTGCAGGTGGCCACGCTGGTCCGGCGGCTGGCCAGCCGCCGGCTGGCGCTCGAGGTCACGCCGGCCGCCAGGGAATGGCTGGCCGTCACCGGATTCGACCCGGTCTACGGCGCCAGGCCGCTGCGCAGGCTGATCCAGTCGGCAATCGGTGACCAGCTAGCCCGCAAGCTGCTGGCCGGCGAGATCACCGACGGCGACACCGTGCTCGTTGATCTCGACGAGGACGCCGACATCCTGTCGGTGCGACCGGCCCCGGCGGCGTCTGCGACCGCTCACGCCTCATCGAGCAGCGCGTCGTAACTGTCCTCGGGAAGCCCCAGGTCGTTACGAATGCGGTAGCGAAGGCTCAGCAGCAGCCGCAGTTCGGCCTCGGCGTCGTCGCTGGCTACGGTCGCGCCGGCGCCCGGCCCGCGCTGCGCCGCGGGGTCGCCGCCGCGCCTGCGCTCCAGGCACAGTTCGACCCCCGCCGTCGCCCAGTCCAGCGCGCCGGACAGGTCAGAACGCTCGACCAGCAGCTCGGCGACGAGGTCGCACATCCGTGGTTCCCGGCGGCCCTCGGATTTCAGCTTGTCGAGCAGCGACTGTGCCTCGGCGGCCTTGTCCATCAGGAACAGCGCACGGGCGAGGGGCACCCGCGGGTCCACGAAGACCGGGCCGCCGTCCGCCATGGCGAGCCGGAAGCCACTTGCGGCCGCGGCCGGGTCATCGGCCATCAGCCACTGCTCGCCGGCCCGGAGGAAAGCCTCGGAGCGCGGCATCGAGTCGGTCTGAGTTCCGATCACGGCGAGCTTGCTCATTCGCCGTGCGGCGGTCTGGTGGTCGCCACTGGCGGCGGCGTCGAACTCGATCGCGTCGAATTCCTCGCGGCTCAGAACAGGCACGTTACGTAAGGTACCCGGCGGAAGCAGGTCTACAACGCGTCATTTGCGCACAGAAACGGGCTACCGGCGGGAGCGCTCGAGCGCATCCCAGAAGCCGCGGCGCAGCGAGTGCCTGACCTCGTCGTGGAGCAGCGAGTCGATCGGCAGCGCCGAGCCCTGCAGCAGCCTGGCCTCGAGATCGGACGGCATCCGGGGCTTGCGGGCCAGGACCGCCTCCAGCCACAGGGCCGGCGCGTCGCGTGCCACCGCGTCCCCGAAACCGAACCCCTCGGCGTGCGCGGCCTGCACGGCGTCCGCGAGGGAGATCGCCATGGGCTGGGCCACCGGCGCCGGGAGGTTGGCGTGAGCGGCCGACTGCGGCCCGCTATAGGGTCCCTGCTCCTGCTGCTGCTGGTATCCGGGCGGGCCCGATGCCCCACGCTGACCTGGCTGAAGCGCCGGGTACTGCGGCGGGTACGGCATCTGGCCGCCGCTGCCAGCGCCGAACGCGCCCGACGGGGCGGGTAGCGCGGGTGGGCCGGGCGGATACTGAGCCGGTCCCGGCGCGTCGCCGTACGCCCCCTGACCTGGGCCTTCAGCAAACCGCGCCGACGGCGGTCCCTCGGCATACTGGCCCGGGGCCGAGTTCTCGGCGAACCTGCCCTGGGTGGGGGGCTCGGCGTACCGGCCCTGCCCCTGCCCGTCATACCGCTGTGGAGCGGGCAGCTCGCCGAACCGGCCCTGGGCGGACCCGGCCTGATTCGGCGCGCGGTAATCGCCTTGACCAGGCCCGAACCGCCCACCGCCCTGGCCTGCCTGGGCCGGCATCTGGGGCCCGGGCGGTCCCTGGCGGCCATGATTCGGGGCGGCCTCGGCCGGCCACTGCCCGCCGGGCACCGGCCCGTAACCGGGTGGTGGCGTGGGGGCGGCCTGGGCCTGCGGCTGAGCGGAGGCAGGAGCCTGGGGTGCGGAGGCAGGAGGCCGCGGTGCCGGGGCAGGAGCCTGCGGTGCCGGGGCAGGAGCCTGCGACACGGGCTGGGGTCCAGCAAGTGCCTGAGCCTGCGGGGCCAACTGGGCCTGCTGCGCCGGGAGCGAAGGGGGCTGCTGCGCACCGGGAGCCTGCGCCTGCCGCGGATCCTGCGCCTGTGCGGCCAGGGCGTGGGCGACGGCCGCGGGCTGGGCGGGCAGCTGTGGCTGCGCCGGGATCTCA
>JASHQP010000203.1 GCA_030039095.1 Streptosporangiaceae bacterium | reverse complement strand
AACAACGCTCTGACCTGGTCGGGATGGCGGGATTCGAACCCGCGGCCTCCTGCTCCCAAAGCAGGCGCGCTAACCAAGCTGCGCTACATCCCGTGTGCTGTGCCTCGAGTTCTCTGCCGGACCCGGCGGCACGACGTGCAGGCCGACGAGCGCAAGTGTACGGGAAACCGCCTGGCCGACAGACGGCTGACTCAGGCCCGGTACAGGCGCCGGTCGCCGCACGCTGTCGGCCGCGCGATCACAGCAGCATCTCTCCCCCGTCCGAAGCGCTGGCCCTCGTTGGTCTGATGCTCTGCTGAGTGGCCCATTGCCCGATGTCACGATCTTGCTCAGTGATGCCTGAAGAGCAGAACGCAGGCGCGATGGCCGGAAGCAGGTACGCTACGCATGGCAGCCGCTTTGCGGGCGTAGCTCAATGGCAGAGCCCCAGCCTTCCAAGCTGGTCATGAGGGTTCGATTCCCTTCGCCCGCTCCAACCCGAAACACCGGCTCGAGCCAGGTGCCGCCTGGTGATCCAAGCTGGGACGATGGCCTGGGGCCCAGCTAGTTCAGGACGAAGAGGCCGTGCCCCGCGTGAGTCAGCTGAAGAGCTTGTCAGCGGCGGCCTGGTCCTCAAAGAATGACCAGTGTTCCGTGGCCTTGCCTCCTGCCAGATGCCAGGTGTCGGCCGACCGCAGCGCCACCGTCTGCCCGTCCCGTTCAGCGTGGAAGGTCACCAGTACGACGCCGTGCGTGTCGTTGGCCAGGACGTCGTGGGGCTCGGTGCGGAAGGTGCCGCCGGTCAGCTCCATCACTTTGCCGAAGAAGCCCATGATCTCCTGGAAGCCGCGGTACTCGCCGGTGGTCTGGTTGGATCCTCCGGAGTGCCAGACGATGTCGTCATCGAACAGGGCCTGGACGGTGTCCATGTCGCCGGAGTTGTACGCCGCGTATCCGCGCCTCAGCAGGTCCTCGTTGGGATGCGCCATTTTGCTGTTCCCCCCTTTGCACGGCCGATCACCAGCCGCAACTGCCCTGGCTTGACTGGCCAAGTGCTGGTCAAGTATGGTCTCCCCGCTCATCTGAGGCTAGAGCCAGCGGCATATCTCCGGATACGCCTCGCCCCTGATTCCGGCGGATGGGCGTGCCGAGGCGACAACGCCGAACAGCTACCGCCTCCGAGCCGTGTGCGTGCCCCGACCCGGCGACATGGTTGGCCGCGTCAGCCCAGATCCCGCTGCTCCCGACACGGGTGTCGATTCGGGCCGTCGCGTTCGTAGAGAAGGTGCAGGGTGGCCGCAGGGGCGCCATCCGGCAAAGGAGGAGACATGACCGAGTACCTCATCGCCTTCAACGACGAGTGGGTGCCCGACCACACGGTCGAGGAACTGCGCGAGAAGGGCAAGGCCACCCGGGCGCTGATAGCAGAGATGAAGGCTGCTGGCGTCTTCGTCTTCACCGGCGGCCTGGACATGGCTGCCCCCGTCTTCAGTGTCGATGCGTCGAGTGGTACGCCGCTCTTCACCGACGGCCCGTTCACCGAGACCAAGGAGCACCTCGGCGGCTTCGCCGTCATTGATGTGCCCGACGAGGAGACCGCGCGGCTATGGGCCGGAAAGATCGCGGTGGCCTGCGGCTGGCCGCAGGAGGTGCGACCCTTCATGGTCCCCATGCAACCTCCCGAGACTTCTTGACGCAGGCCACGCGAACTGCCCGGAGGAGGCCAGGCAGCAGCGCCGGCTGGCCGCTATCCGCCGAGCGGATGCCCGGCCGTCCCGGGCACCGCCTGCTCCCAGCGGCCCTTGATCAGCTCCACCTTCTTGGTGAACTCCGGATCGTCCTGGGTCCTGGTGACGAGTGGCGCGGGCAGCCGGATCCGGTGGCCGCTGGTGCGCACGATCTGCACCGCCGCGACCGTATTCGGGCCCGGACCGTGGGCGGACCAAGTCCGGGTGCGGTTATCAGCAACCGGCACGTCGTCCACACGGCCGTAGCTGATCGTCTCGATGTTCCTGATGGTTTGCCATGACACGAGCTTGCGGCGGAAGCGGCGGATCTCGATGCCCCGGGGCGTCAGCCGGGTGCGGAGGTGGCCGCGCCACGCGCAGACAGCAAGGCTGCCGGCCGCGAACGCGAGCGGGAAGATGGCCAGGACCTGCAGGGCAGGCGCGTGGGTGTCCGCGACGTACAGGACAACGGCAAGGACCAGCGCGAGGCACCCTCCAGCCAGCGGCCTTGCGAAGTAGCCGCGGCCGAGCCGGAACTCGACGTCCTCCACCGCGGAATTGTCTCACTATATGAACTGCTGCGCATCGCGCCGCGGGCCTGGTCCGTCAGCTCAGGCCCATCGCCTCAGACCCGGTGAGGAAGGATTCGGACACCGCCGCAGGCCGAAGCCTGCGCAGCGCCTCGGCGACGGTGACCCATTCGAGCCTGTCGTGTTCCGTTCCGTCCACGGCGATCTCGGTGCCCCAGGGCACCTCGAGGGCGAAGACGGCCCAGCCAGTTTCGGTGACCACCGGCCGGGGAGCCGCATCCAGCCCGGTCTCCTCGCGCAGTTCGCGGATGGCACACGCGGTAACCGCCTCGCCGGGCTTGCGTGACCCGGCGGGAGGCGTCCATGCCCAGTCGCCCTCCCAGAAGGGACCACGATGCGCGCGGTGCAGCAGCAGGCACCGCCATCCGCCGGGCGCCAGCGCGGCAACCACGACCGTCACGCCATGCGGCGGCTCGCGGCTGACCGGCTCCCCATCCCAGGTAGTGAACTCCTCTGGGCCACCGAAATCGGCCATTCCTCATTGTCACCCGCCACAGACAGACCCGGGAGAACCACCTTGAACGGTCAGCGAGCGGGTTCATCCCGGTAGCTTTGACCCAGTGTCCATGGAGCGGAACCAGCAGGCGGCCGGTACGGCCGGTGAGCTCGGGCGGCTGGAGCGGTTCTTCCGGATCTTCGCCGCGACCCAGTGCCACGGGCGTTCCCTGGTGTACGAGCGGCTCAGCGAGGCGATCGCGGGCGACGACGACACGTTGCGCCTGCTGCTGCAGACCCCCGGCGAACAGCAGCGGCCGAGCCTGCTGCTCGCGGCGGTGAACCTGCTGCTGGCGGCCCACCCGGGCTCGGCGCTGGCCGCCTACCCGGACTGGCGGCAACCATGAGCCTCGACGCGCCCGCGCTGGCGGGCCCGCTCGCCCAGCGCAACACGTTCTACCTGGTCGGCGCCGGCCTGCATGGCCCCGGCGGCACCTGCGACGACCGGCTGCTCGCGGTGGCGGACCCCTACCTGCGCTGGCTCGCTCCCGCCCGCAGCAGCACCGACGACTTCGCGTGGGTCCGGTAGCGCCCCGATCATGCGCTTCTCGTCATGCTGGTACTCCGCGCGCTAGGCTCGCGCACGTGATCAGCCAGACCGACCTCGACCTGGCGGACGGCCGAAGCCTGCACGTCTATGACACCGGTGAGGAGGACGGCTGTCGCCTCGCTGTCTTCTGGCATCACGGCACGCCGAACACGGGCGCTCCGCCAGAACCGCTGTTCCCGGCCGCTGGCCGGCTCGGCATTCGCTGGGTCTCCTACGACCGGCCGGCTTACGGCCCGTCGACCCCGCGCCCGGGCCGGGACGTCGCCTCGGCCGCCGGCGACGTGAGGAGCATCGCCGACGCACTCGGCATCGCCCGGTTCGCTGTGATGGGCCATTCCGGAGGCGCGGCGCACGCCCTGGCCTCGGGAGCGCAGATTCCGGAACGCGTCGCCGCCGTCGTCGGCGTGGCAGCGCTGGCCCCGTCGAGGGCGCAGGGTCTTGACTGGTTTGCGGGCATGGCGCCGTCGGTCGAGGCGAATCTGCGGGCCGCGGCGGGCGGCCGTGCGGCGCTCGAGCAGCACCGGGCAACGTCCGAGTTCGACCCGGCCATGTTCACCGATGCGGACCAGGCCGCGCTCGAGGGATCCTGGTCCTGGCTGGCCGGGGTCGCCGCGCAGGCCGTCGAGGGCGGTCCGGCCGGCCAGGTGGATGACGACCTCGCCTACGCAGCTCCGTGGGGTTTCGACCCCGCCGCGGTCGCGGTGCCGGTCCTGTTCCTGCACGGCGGCCAGGACCGGGTCGCGCCCGCCTCGCACGGCGAGTGGCTGGCCGGCTGCTGCCCCTCGGCGCAGCTGCGGCTCTACCCGGATGACGGGCACATCTCGGTCCTCGACTCCGCCACCACCGCGCTCGACTGGCTCGCGGAGCAGGCTGGCCGGGCCTGAATCGTTCCGGCGACCGGGCCCTGCGCGGCTACTGCTCCGCCGTGGTCCTTACCGCATCGCGCCCGGCCTGCCAGCGAATGCTGGCCGCAGCGATCAGCACAACGCCCACGGTGAGCGCCGAGTCCGCGATATTGAAGGTCTCGGGAAAGTACGGCAGCTTGATCCAGTCGATGACCCAGCCGCGCATCGGGCCGGGCGACCGGAAGAGCCGGTCCGCCAGGTTGCCCGCCGCGCCGCCAAGCACCAGGCCGAGCGCGACCGCCCACAGCCAGCTCCGCAGCCGTCCCGACACACGCAGAATCGCAGCCAGTACCGCGACCGCGACCAGCGCGTATATGGCCGTGAACGACGGGCCGACACCGAACGCCGCGCCCGCGTTGCGGTAGAGCTGCAGCGTGATCAGCCCGCCCAGCAGGGTCATCGGCCGATGGCCGGACAGCGCGGCCACGACGACGATCTTCGAGACCACGTCGACGGCGCACACCGCGGCGCCGACGGCGAGCGCCGCCGCCGCGTACCGCTTGGACCTGATCACGCGAGCCTCCCTCGCCGGCCACGTCTGGTGATAGTAACCCGCCGCCGGCCGCTCCCTGGCGCCGCCGGACTACGGCCCGCGCCTGCGGCAGCAACCGATTGCGGGCAGAATGGGCCATTATGAGCGATGACCCGGATCGCTGGCACCGGTGGCTGCTCGACGTGCGGTTCGGTGGCGACGCCGCTGCCCGCCAGCAGGATCTCACCACGTACCTGTATCCCGTCCGCGACATCGTGCTCGACCGCGCGCGGCTGCAGCCCGGCGACACGCTCCTCGACGTCGGCGCCGGCGACGGCCTCATCGCCTTCGGCGCGCTGGAGCGACTCGGCCGGTCCGGGCAGGTGATCTTCTGCGACGTCTCTGCGGACCTGCTCGAGCACTGCGGCAAGGCCGCCAAGGCCGAGGAACTGATGGACCGATGCCGTTTCGTCCTCGCCTCCGCCGACTCACTCGATGGCGTCGACGATGCCTCGGTCGACGTGGTCACCACCAGGTCCGTGCTGATCTACGTGAAGGACAAGGCCGCGGCGCTGCGGGAGTTCTACCGGGTGCTGAGGCCCGGCGGCCGGATCAGCCTGGCCGAGCCGATCAACGTGCTCATGTCTGCATGCGATCCCGATCTGTTCGGCGGGTATGACGTCACGCCGGTCCGGGCGCTGGCCGCCAAGATCGAAGCCCTGTACGACTCCATTCAGCCGATGGGCGTCGACCCCATGCTCGACTTCGACGACCGTGACCTCGTTGCCCACGCCGTTGATGCCGGGTTCCCCGCCGTCGACCTGGAACTGCGGGTCGGCGTCAGAGCTTCGAGGAAGCCGGTTGCATGGGAGCGGTTTTTGCGGATGTCGGGCAACCCGCTGATGCCGCCGCTGGCCGAGGCCATGGGGCAGGTGCTGACCCCTGCGGAGTTCACCGAGTTCACCGACTGGCTCAGGCCGCTGGTGGAGGCGGGCAAGGGACGCGAGCGCATTGCCATGGCCTACCTGACCGCCGTCAGGGACTAGCCAGTTCAGGCGCAAATCCTCTGCTGGCCTTACTCGTCCTCTGCTGGCCTTACTCGTCGACCGCGTTGACGTCGCTTGCCAGAACGGCCTCGACGCCCTCGAGTTCGGACAGCGAAGCGGCCAGATCGGTGACCGAGTTCCTGCCGTGGACGTGCAGAGTGACCTCCACCATCGAGGGCTTGGGAGCGGCGCCAGATCGGGAGGACGGGCGGTAGCCGACGGGCTCGGTAGAGACGTCGTCGATGGCGAACCCGAGATCGGTTGCCTGCCTCAGCACGTCGCGCAGCCGTCCGCGGCCGTCCGGATATCTCACCCGCAGCGCCGAGATCGCCGTCGCCGATCTGGGCAGCCGACGCGTCGCGATCGGGAAGACGAGCGCCACAAGGAAGTAGATCCCGGTTGCCGCGACGGCCAGCACCGGCAGCCCGGCGCCCGCCGCCGACCCGATCGCGGCGGTGACCCAGATCGCGGCCGCGGTGGTCAGGCCGCGCACCGCATCGCGCCGCACGAAGATGAGGCCAGCGCCGAGAAAGCCCACCCCGGTCACGATCTGCGCGGCCACCCGTGAGGGATCGAGCACCACCAGGCGCGGTTCCAGGACGTCAGTGAACCCGTACTTGCTGATCAGCATGAACAACGCGGCGCCGACCCCTACCAGGGTGTGCGTCCTCAGCCCGGCGCTCTTCTGGCGTATCTCACGTTCCAGGCCGATCAGCGCGGAGAGAACCAGAGCAAGGCCGAGTTCGGCGACCTGGCGCCAGCCCTCGCCGTTGAGCGCTGGTGCCGCGGCAGCCTGATACAAGGCATCACCGATCGGGAGCATCCACCGAGCCCTACCCACGTGGGAGAGAATAAACAGACCCGGATCGTTATACTATCGGCATCTCACCGCAGGCCTGGCGGTCGCAGCTGCCCGCCCTGCACCGCGCCCGCCTGGCCGCCGCCGTCATCGGCATGGGCTTTGTGCTCTCCCTGATCTACGCCGAGCTGATCGAGGCCGGTGAGATCTGCCCCTACTGCACCAGCGTCCACGTCATCACGTTCCTGCTGTTCTCGCTGATCGTGTTTCAGGCGTCCGCGCCGTCAGCCAAGGACCAGCGAGTCTGAGTCCCGGCCTGGCCTGACCGCCGCCACGGCCAGCCGGGGTGTACCCGGGCGCCACGACGTCACCTGAACCTTGGTGGTGAAGTTCAGCTCCGCTATCAGGCTGTCGCCGCCGGCGAGCCAGCCGAAGCCGACCAGGGCGTCGCTGCTGGCCCAGGTGCCAGGAACGACGGTCAGCCGGCCGCTCGCGACCGACGCCACGGCAAGCTGGGTCGCCAGTGCACCGTCGTCACCGCCGTTGTAGAAGCTCAGCTCGATCGCGAGCAGGTGACCGCCGGGGCTGAACGCGGCGTTGGCCGCGGAGCCGGGCAACGTGACGATCGTGCGCCGGCCGGTCGCCAGGTCCAGCACCTGAACCCGGCAGATCGGGTCGCAGGCCGGCGCCCAGGCGATCGCGTTCGCGCTGGCCGCGATCACCCCGGCGAAGGTGCTGCTCGGCCGCGAGCCCGTGGAGTCCCACAGCGTGTAAGCCGGCGGTCCAGGGTGCTGAACCGCCGGAGCGAGCAGCAAGCCGCGGTCGGTCGCCTGGTCGATGACGTACCCGGCCGGCAACCGGACCGCAGGCCCGATCGGCGTCCCGGTGACGCCGACCTCCCGGGCGGTTCCGGCGGCGGTGTCCGTGTCCGCGTCCGGAGGGTAGCTGGTCAGCCACACCGCACCGGGAACCGCGGCAGGGGCGATCGCGCTGGCCAGGCCGACCCGGGTCACCGACTGCGCGTGGTCTGGAAGAAAGTACACGGGCCGCGGCGGGCCGGCGCAGCCAGGGCACCCGGGCTGGGCACCGGGTCCGGCCTGGATCACCCAGCCGCCCGCGATGCTGGTGAACTGGTAGCCGGAGCCGTCCGGTGGCAGCCCGCCGATCGCCTCCCGGCGGCCGGTGGCCGGCCAGAACCAGGCCGGCCGGGGCCCGGCGACCGGAAGCCGGACGCTGCTCTCCCACGGAAGGGTCTGGCCGCTCACCCCGTCGGGCACGGCTGCCACGCCGGTCGCGGGCAGGGTCGCGGAAGGCCTGCGCGGGGCGGCAGCGCGGGTCGCGT
>JASHQP010000202.1 GCA_030039095.1 Streptosporangiaceae bacterium | reverse complement strand
TTCGGGTTCACCGGGCCGATGGCGCCCATGTGCTCATTGTGCCGTTCAGGCGTCACGGCGGGCGAACAGCCAGCCACCGACCGCCAGGGCCACGGCCGCGTACAGGGCGAGCACGCCGAGGCCCGCCCACGCCGAGAGGAAGGGTGTGCAGTCCGCGGCGCCGGGACGGCAGGCCGTCGGCTGCGCGGTCGTCAGCGAGTTCCCGACGATGATGATCGGGAGATACACGCCCACCTGGTGGACCAGGTTGCCGATGAACGTCGGGAGGACGAACAGGCAGCCGACGTACACGGCGATGGCGGCGGCGGAGTGCCGAATGATGGCGCCCAGCCCGAGCCCGATGAGGCCGAGCAGGCAGAACGCCGCGCCGCCCAGCACCACCGCGCGCAGCACCCCCGGCTGGCTCAGCGCGGGTGCCGCAATGCCGTGCCGCAGCGCCGCGCCGCCGACGAAGAAGGCGATGAACGACGCCGCTTCCCCGAACGCCAGCGCGATGGCGCCGAACACCGCTGCCTTGCCGGCCAGCAGCAGCGGCCGCCGTGGAGCGGCCGCCAGCGTGGACCCGATCATGCCGGACGAGTACTCGCTGGTGACCAGCAGCGCTCCCAGCACACCGCTGAGCAGCAGGGCGGGGACGAGCCCGGCCAGCGCGTTGTTGGTGAGGTCCTCGGTGCCGTTGGTCGTGTTCAGGCCCACGGCGACGCCGATGGCCACCGCGCCAGCGGCGCTGATCGCCAGCGTCCACCAGGTGGACCGCAGGCTGCGCAGCTTGATCCATTCCATCCGGGCCACGTGCCGGAACCCGTAGCGCCCGGCGGTTGTGCGTACGGCGAGCGTGTTCATCGTGAGCCGTCCTCTCGTGCTGTCGCGGGCGGCCATGCCGCCATCTCCCGGCTGCCGGGCGCGGTCCCCGCCGCCCGGTATTCGGCGCTGGCGTCCGTCATCGCCAGGAACGCGGCTTCCAGCGACGGCGCACCGGCCGACATCTCGGCGACCGAGGTGTCCGCGAGCAGGCGCCCCTGGCCGATGACGATGAGCCGGTCGGCCATCAGCGCCATCTCGCTGATCAGGTGGCTGGAGACGAACACCACCCGGCCCTGGGCCGCGAGCGACGTCAGCAGGTCGCGGATCCAGTGGATGCCGGCCGGGTCGAGGCCGTTGACCGGCTCATCGAGCAGCAGCACCGGCGGGTCGCCCAGCAGCGCCGCGGCGATGCCCAGCCGCTGCGCCATG
Organism: Streptosporangiaceae bacterium; assembly: GCA_030039095.1. The sequence goes on along the minus strand of JASHQP010000202.1, from coordinate 14,804 downwards.
CCCAGCGAGAACTTCCCGGCCCGCTTGCCCGCCGCGGTGGTCAGGCCGACGAGTTCGAGAACCTCGTCGACGCGGCTGCGCGGAATGGCGTTGCTGGCCGCGAGCGCGGCCAGGTGACTGCGGGCGGTGCGGCCGGGGTGGAACGCCCTGGCCTCCAGCAGCGCGCCGACCTCCCGCAGCGGCCAGCGCAGGGCGCGGTAGGGCTGTCCGTCGATGCGGACCCGCCCCGCGTCCGGCTTGTCCAGGCCGAGGATCATCCGCATCGTCGTGGACTTACCCGACCCGTTGGCGCCGAGGAACCCGGTCACCGTGCCGGGCCTGAGATCGAAGCTGAGCGCGTCGACCGCGAGGGTGGAGCCGTACCGCTTGGTCAGCTCCCGAACCTCGATCATGTGACCTCCTTCACGGCTGGCACGGTGGGGCGTGCCGTCTGGAGATCACGCTAGGAACGGCGCGAGCCGGGCGTAACGCGGCTACTGCCCGTCTTCACCTGGGGGATTTCCCCCCCTCCAGCTCCGGTCGCATTCGCTGCGCAGGGCGGCCCAGCCCCCGGTCAGGACGGCTCCGGCCGACGGCCCAGCCGCCCGGGCGTCGCTCCGTCGGCGATGCTGATCTCGTCGAGCCAGCCGCAACGCGGCTCACCGTCCGGCCGGTCGAAGCGGCTCACATACGGCTTGATGTCGAGCACTGGCGTCCCGTCGAGCAGGTCGACCCCGGCGAACCGGACGACCGCGCCGGCGACCTCGAGGATCTGGATGAGGCTGAGCCCGATCGAGTTGACCCGCCGCGGCCCGCGGGTTGCGAAGATGCCGATCCGGCGCTGCTGGCTGCGCAGCAGGAACGGAACCTGCCGCAGTGGCGCCTTCTCGCCGGAGCGGTCCGGCCGGTGCAGCCACGTGAGCAGCCAGGCGTAGTCGAAGCCACCGAGGCCGTCGAGCCCCTCGGCGTAGGCGTCGGTGATCTCGACGGTGCCGTGCCCGGACCGGTTGAGCGCCGCCTGGATCGGTGTGGCCTCGCGCTCGGCGTAATCGGTGCGGACCACGCCGATCACCGTCAGCGGGACATCCTCCATGCCGCCATGCTGCCACGCCAGGCGTGGCGGGCGCGGCCGGCGCGGCGTGGCGAGGGCACCCCTACGGCCGGCGCCCTGCCACGGCCTGCCGCGCCGGCTACGGCGTGGCGATCATCACCTCGGTGGCCTTGATGATCACGGACACCTGATCGCCGTCCTTCAGCCCCAGCCGCTCGCGCGAGGAGTCGGTGATCGCCGCGGTGATCTGCCCCGCGTCGATGTTCACCGAGATCTCCGCCATAACCGCCCCGGACTTCACGTTCCTGACCGTCCCCGTCAGCTGATTACGAGCGCTCAGTTCCATAAATGCCAACTCCCTCGTGTCGATCTCTCTCTGGTGTCCCCCGAGCCCTTGCCTTCCCCCGCCGGCCCGCGGGCATCCGCTGGATCGCCGCCACTTTTATTTCGGCTGAGTCGGGCTCTCGGGCGGTATGCCCGAATTGTGATCGCCAGTCGAAACGATCACGGCGGCTTATGGCGGGGCGTCGGGGGACGGGGATGACGGTCACGGGGCGTAGGGGTGGATGGCGGAGGGCTCGACCGAGGCCCAGAGCTGGCCGCCCGCGTCCAGGTTGAGGGCGTCCACGGCGGCAGGGGTCACCTCGGCGGTGACGGCGGGAGCGCCGTCGACACGGACCCGGACGCGGTCGCCCATGAGGTCCACGGCGCTGACCTGGCCGGGCCAGACGTTGGCCGCGGAGGAGTCCTGTCCGGGGCGGTCGCGGCTTACCGAGACGTCGTGCGGGGCGAGGACCGCGAGGACCGCGCCGGACATCTCCTCGGCGGTCTCGAGGCGGCCGCCGCCGTCCAGTTCCAGGACCGTGCCGCGGGCGGTCCCGCGCAGCAGGTTCACGCCCACCAGGTCGGCAACGTACCGGGACTTCGGCCGCGCGGTCACCTCCGCGGGCGTGCCGCTCTGCGCGATCCCGCCGTCCTCGATCACGAACATCCGGTCGGCCAGCGCGACCGCGTCCAGCAGGTCGTGCGTGACCATCACGTTCGCCGCCCGCGACTCGCGCAGCGCGGCGCGCAGCTGGCGCCGGACGTCGGTCTTTGTGGACACGTCGAGCGCGGCCAGCGGTTCGTCGAGCAGCAGCAGCTTGGGCTCGGTGACCATCGCCCTGGCCATCGCCACCCGCTGCTGCTGGCCGCCGGACATGCTGCCGGGGCGCGCCTCGGCGACCTTGGCCACGCCCAGGCGCTCCAGAGCTGCAGCGGCCCGCTCCCTGGCCGCGCGCTTGTCGACGCCGCGGGCACGCAGCCCGAACGCGACGTTCTCCACCGCCGACAGGTGCGGGAACAGCAGGTAGTCCTGAAACATCAGGCCGACCGGCCGCTTTTCCGGAGCGACCCTGGTGTGCCGGGCGGGCTCCTCGAGCACGGTCCCGTCGAGTTCCACCTTCCCGCCGTCGAGCCGCAGCAGCCCGGCGAGCGCGCGCAGGATCGTCGACTTCCCGGCGCCGTTCGGGCCGAGCAGCGCCACCACCTCACCCGCCCGGGCGGACACCACCGCGTCGAGGTTCAGCCGGTCAAGGCGCAGCCGGAGGTCCGCGTCGAGCATGGCCGGTCACGCCCTGCGGGACCGGTTGCGCGTCCCGATCATCACCGCGAGGCTGACCACGACCAGGACCAGGCTCAGCGCGATCGCCTCGTCGATCTTGCCGGAACTCTGGCTGATGTAGATCGCCAGCGGCGCGGTCTGGGTGACCCCGGGCAGGTTGCCGGCGAACGTGATCGTGGCGCCGAACTCACCGACCGCGCGCGACCAGGCGAGCACCGTCCCGGCCAGCAGCGACGGCCAGATCAGCGGGAGCGTGACGCGCCGGAACACGGTGAGCCGGCTCGCTCCCAGGCTGCGCGCGGCGTCCTCCAGCCGCGTGTTCATCGAGCGCAGGCCGGATTCCAGCGTGATCACGAAGAACGGCATCGCGACGAACGACTCGGCGACGATCACCCCGGGCGTGGTGAACGGCAGCGAGAAGCCGGTCGCGCTGTAGAGCGGCTCGCCGAGCAGTCCCCGGCGGCCGTACGCGAGCAGCAGCGCGATGCCGCCGACGACCGGCGGCAGCACCATCGGCAGCGTGGTCAGGCCGCGGACCAGCGCCTTGCCGCGGAACTGCACCCGGGCCAGCAGCCAGGCCAGCGGAAAACCGAAGATCAGCGCCAGCGCCGTGGTCGCGAGCGAGGCGATCAGCGTCAGCCACAGCGCGTCCAGCGACGTCGAGCTGGAGATCACCTTGGTCATCGAGGACCATGGCGCCCTGATCACGAGCCCGGTCAGCGGGAAGATGAAGAACAGCGCCGAGATCGCGGCCAGGCCCGCAATGACGGGGTTGAACCCCTGCCCCGATCGCGCCACGCTCACTTCCCGGCCGGCAGGAAGCCGAAGCTCTCCAGCACCTTCTGCCCCGCCGAGCCGAGCACGTAGCTGATGAACGCCGTTGCCCCGTCCTTGTTCGGCGCATCCTTCAGCGCGACGATCGGGTACTCGGCGGTCACGTTCTGGTTCGCCGGGATGGTCACCCCGGCGGCCTTGTCACCGGCCGCCTTGACGTCCGTGGTGTAGACGACCCCGGCGTCCGCCTCGCCGAGCGTCACCTTGGTGACCACGGAACTGACGCTGGTCTCCTCGCTCACCGGGTGCACCGTGACGCCGGCCTTCCTGAAGACCTCCTGGGTGTACGCACCGCAGGGAACGTCGGAGGCGCACACGGCCACCTTGACGTCGGAGCTGGCAAGGTCGGCAACGGACTCGATGTGCTTCGGGTTCCCCGCGCCGACCATGATCTCCAGGGTGTTCTTGGCGAACACCTGCGGGTTCCCGGACGCCAGGTTGTCGTTCGTGACCGTGTCCATGTTCGTGGTGTCGGCCGACGCGAACACGTCGGCTGGCGCCGCCTGCTTGATCTGGGTGGCCAGGGAGGAGCTTCCCGCGTAGTTGAACTTCACGGTCACACCCGGATTGGCCTGCTCGAACTGCTTGCCGATCTGGTCGAAGGCGTCCTTCAGCGATGCGGCGGCGAACACGACCACCGTGCCCGACACCTTCTGCGACGCAGACGTAGTGCGGATGGCCGCGTTCGACGATGTCCCGCACGCCGCGGCCAGCACGGCGAGAATTGCCAGGCAGATGACTGCTATGCCCATCCGGGCTCGGTTCTGACGCATGCACTCTCCCCCGATTAGTCCCACTGTGCCTACCCGGAGGATTACTGAAAGTAACGCCGACACTCCTCAATGCAAGAACAGGCTTCGGGCTCACAACTGCGCACCTAGGTCAGAGCTTCGGGCTCACAACTTAGGTAACGACGACAAACGCAGCGAAGCACCCTATGTCTCGCACATAGGGTGCTTTCGCTTTGGCAGCCATCCCGAAACCGCACGTCGCTGCTGCAGCGCACCGGCCTGACCCTGGACGACGGCCGGGTGGTGTTCGGCATCGGCGGCAACTTCGGCGACTGCTCGGCCTGCAAGGGCAGGGTGATCGCGGCGCCGTAGAACGGCGGCAAGCCGGCGATGTTCACCATGGACGCCGCCGGCCACGTCTGGGTCACCGCGGGCAGCGGCCCGGTCTGTTCGTACTCACATGCGTACGTCTGGCGTCGCCGGGCCAGCGGCTGACAGCCGCCGGGCAACGGCCGAGAATTGGCGTAGGCCTCAGCTACCCGGAGGTAACGTGCGCTTCTGCTACGCCGAATCAATGACCGACCCGTCGTTCTACGCCCCGCTCGCGCAGGCCGCCGAGGAAAGCGGCTACGACGCGATGGTCGTCCCGGACAGCATCTGCTACCCCGAGCAGTCGGACAGCGTGTACCCGTTCAACCCCGACGGCACCCGCGAGTTCCTCGAGGACAAGCCGTTCCTCGAGCCGTTCTCGCTGATCCCGGCGCTCGGCGCGGTCACGCAGCGGCTCCGGTTCGTCACCTTCGTGCTGAAGCTGCCGGTGCGCAACCCCGTGCTGGTCGCGAAGCAGGCCACCTCGACCGCGGTGCTGACCGGCAACCGCCTGGTGCTCGGCGTGGGCTCCAGCCCGTGGCGCGAGGACTACGAGGTGCTCGGCGTGCCCTGGGAGGGCCGGGGGCGGCGCATGGACGAGGAACTCGCGGTGATCCGCGGGCTCTCAGCGGGCGGCTACTTCTCTTTCCATGGAGAAATATTTAACATACCTAACATCAAGCTGTCCCCGGTGCCCACCGAGCCCATCCCGATCCTCGTCGGCGGGCACTCCGACGCCGCGCTGCGCCGCGCCGCACGCGACGCCGACGGCTGGCTGCACGGCGGCGGCGACCCCGGGCTCCTGCCCGGCCTGCTCGCCCGGCTGGCCGAATTCCGCCGCCAGGAAAAACCCACCGGACGCCCATTCGAAGTACACGTCATCTCCACAGACGCGTATAGCGTCGATGGTGTGCGCCGACTCGAGGACCAGGGCGTCACAGACGTGATCGTCGGCTTCCGCTGGCCGTACCGGGTGGGCCCGGACCTCGAGCCGCTAAACGAGAAGATCGCGAACCTGCGCCGGTTCGCCGACCAGGTGATCGCCAGGGCAAACGCCTGACATGAGACCCGGTCACGCGGCTTAGGCCCGTGCTCGGCCAAGGATAAGGCGTTCACCCAATGCGGTGTCCGGGGTCTTACGGCGAGCCTGGCAGCACAAGGCAAACCGAAGCATCAAGACCGGATCGAGGTGGGACCAATGTTCTCGGTTCTGCGGACACTGGGGCGGCGGCTGGCCAGCATCGTGGCCGAGTGCAACTACGCGCAGCACCGTGCCGCGATACTCCAGGCGAGCCCGGACAGCTACATGCTCGAGCCGGCCGAGGCGCCAGACACCTACGAGGGATTCCTGTTCCGGACGTCGGGACCACTCGCGCACGAGCCCTCGGCGGCTCAGCGCTCCTCCGGCCGCCTGGTCGCCTGAGCGGTCTGCAGAACGGCGCACAGCCGCGTGACCGCGGTGGTGAACGCGTGCGCGGGCGGCGTCCCGTACCCGATGACCAGCGCATCCGGGTACGTGGCCCCGGGCGTGCAGTAGCCACGCATCCCGTCGAGGACGAGGCCGCGCGCCGCGGCAGCGGCCACGACCTCCTCCTCCTCGCCAGCACCCGCCGGCAGGCGCAGTACCGCGTGCATGCCCGCGGCCAGCCCGGTGACCCATGGTTCCAGGCCGGCCCGCGCCAGCGCGGTCATCAGCCGGCTGCGGCGCCGCTGGTAACGCAGCCGCGACCGGCGCACGTGCCGGTCGTAGCCGACGGAGTTGATGAACTCGGCCAGGGTCAGCTCGTCCAGGCTGCTGCCGTGCCGGTCGGTGCGCTCCTTGGCCGTGATCACGTCCGCGAGCATCCGGCGCGGCACGACCAGCCAGCCCAGCCGGACCGCGGGCGCGAGCGCCTTGCTCGCCGTGCCGGCGTAGATCACGTGCTCGGGCGCGAGCGCCTGCATGGCCCCGACCGCGCGCCGGTCATATCGGAACTCGCCGTCGTAGTCGTCCTCGATGATCACCGCACCGGTGCGCGCCGCCCACGCCACGGCCTGCTGGCGCCGCCCCGGCGCCAGCGCGACACCCAGCGGGAACTGGTGCGCCGGAGTAAGCAGCAGTGCCGCGCAGCCCGGCACCCGGTCGATCACCGCGCCGTGCGAGTCGACCGGCACCGGCAGCGGGGAAAGGCCGGCCGCCTCGATGACCTCGCGGTGCTGCCGGTGGCCGTAAGCCTCCACGCCGGCGGCGGCAGCGCCGGAGCCCGCCAGCACCCGGCCGAGCAGCGACAGGCCCTGCGTGAATCCCGAGCAGATCACGATCTGGTCGGGCGCCGCCCGCACGCCGCGCGCCCGGGCCAGGTAGGCGGCGATCGCGGCGCGCAACTCCGGCTGACCCCGCGGATCTCCGTACCCGAAGGCCCGCCGCGGCGCGGCCGTCACCGCCTTCCTCGCCGCCGCCAGCCAGGCGGTGCGCGGAAACTCGCTCAGATCGGGCAGTCCGGGTTTCAGGCTGTAACGCGGCGCGTCCACTTTGTCGGGCATGTTCTCGGCGGGTCCCGCCGCGGCCGGAGGCTCCGCCGCCGGGTGCCCGGCCACCCGGGTTCCCGAGCCCTGCCGGGCGGTCAGCCAGCCCTCGGCCACGAGCTGGCCGTAGACGTCGGCGACGGTGTTGCGGGCGACGCCGAGGTCGGCGGCCAGCGTGCGGCTGGGCGGCAGCCGGGCCCCGGCCGCCAGCCTGCCACTTTGCACGGCCTGCCGCAGAGCGGTCTCCAGCGAGGCCCGCACCCGCGGGCCGCCCAGCTCGACGTGCAGGTCCAGCCCGGAGCCCACCAGCCCGGACGCGTCGCGTTCCGGGCGGTTATTGGCCCATGAATCCTCCATACAAATGGACCATATACCTGGGCCTAAGCCTGGCTAGCGTGGAGGCATGACGACGACAACGACAGACATCCCGGTCCGGCTCGACTTCGACGCGCACGCCCCGGCGTTCGCCAGGGCCATGGGCCACCTGGACCACACGGCCACCAAGGAACTCGACCGCGTCGACTTCGACCCCAGGCTGCGTGAGCTCGTCAGGGTCCGCGCCTCGCAGCTGAACGGCTGCGCGTACTGCATCGACATGCACACCAAGGACGCCCGGGCCATCGGCGAGACCGAGCAGCGCCTGTACGGGCTCGCGGCGTGGCGGGAGACCCCGTACTTCACGCCGCGCGAACGGGCGGCGCTCGCGTTCACCGAGGCCGTGACGCTGGTCGCGGAAACCCGCGTGCCTGCCGAGGCCTACGAGGAGGTCGCCGCCCAGTTCACGCCCGACGAGGTCGCCGCGCTGCTCGGTCTCATCGTTACCATCAATGCCTGGAACGCAATCGCGGTCAGCACCCGCGCCTGGGTGCCCGGCTCCTACCAGCCCTGACAGGATGCTCCCATGACACAGCCGACCGACGCCGCCGCCCATTTCCTGCAGCTGCACCGCCCGGGCCAGCCGCTGCTGCTGCCGAACCCGTGGGACATCGGGTCGGCGCGGGTACTGGCGTCGCTGGGGTTCGAGGCGCTCGCGACCACCAGCAGCGGCTTCGCGGCAACCCTGGGCCTGCAGGACGGATCGGTGACGCGGGATCAGGCCATCGGGCACGCGGCCCAGATCGTGGCGGCCACGCCGCTGCCGGTGTCGGCCGACCTGGAGAACGGGTTCGCGGACGACCCGCAGGGCGTCGCCGCGACCGTGGCGGCCGCGATCGAGGCCGGGCTGGCCGGGTGCTCGGTGGAGGACTTCACCGGCCGGGCGGACGAGCCGATCTATGAGGCCGGCTACGCGGCCGAGCGGGTGGCGGCCGCCGCCGAGGCGGCCCACGCCGGGCCGCGGCGGCTGGTGCTCACCGCGCGCGCCGAGAACCACCTGCGCGGGATCGACGATCTGGCCGACACGATCGCCCGGCTGCAGAGCTACGTGGCGGCGGGCGCCGACGTGGTCTACGCTCCCGGGCTGACCAGCGCGAGCGACATCCGCGACGTGGTCGGCGCCGTGGACCGGCCGGTCAACGTGCTCGCGTTCCCCGGTGTGCCGAGCGTGGCCGAGCTCGCCGATCTCGGCGTCGCCAGGATCTCGGTGGGCGGGGCATTCGCCTACGCCGCGACCGGTGCGCTCGTCGAGGCCGCGCGGGAACTGCGGGACGCCGGAACCTACGGCTACCTGCGGAACTCTGCCGTCGGCCGGGACGCCACCCGCACCGCATTCCCCGGCTGACGGCGCCGGCTGCGCCCGCTCAGGCCGGCAGCCGGAACCTGGCGAACAGGGCCCGGTGGTCGCTGCCCGGCAGCGTGTGCACCGCCGTGCCGAGCACGGCGCAGCGCCGGTCGACCAGCACGTGGTCGACGGTGAACAGGGCGGGCCGGCCGCGGGGTTCGGGACCCCAGGTGGGCACCAGTCCGTTGCCGATCTGGCTGGCGGCGTCGACATAGCCGAGGCCCAGCAGCCGGCGGAACTGCGCGTGGTCGGGGGTCGCGTTGTAGTCGCCGACCAGGATCACCGGCGGGTCGCCCGGCGCGGCAGCCGGCGGAAGCGCCGCGAGCTCACCGCGCCATCGCGGCGCCGCCGGCCACGTCCACGGTGGCCACGGAGGGTGCGGGTGGACGCACACAAGCTGCACGGACTGCCCTGACGGAAGTTCGAGCCTCGCGGTGGGCTGGGAGGCGTAGCTGGGCCCGATCGTCAGCCCCTCACGCAGCGGATAGCGCGCGTAGATGCCGCTGCCGCGGTACCGGTAACCCTCGATCTCGAGCATCTCGTTGGGCAGCAGCTCGTTCAGGCCCGCCCGCTTCAGCCTGATCATCGCCTCGTCGGTGACCTCCTGCAGGAAGAGCACGTCGGCGCCGGTCGAGCGGACGAGCCGCACGAGGTCGGATCCGGCCGCTCCGCCGGCCAGCAGGTTGATGGTGAGCACGCTCAGCTCGGCACCAGTGGCGTCGGGCTGGCGGTGCCTGATCGCGCGGGGAGCCAGCACGGCGGCCATGGCCGCTGCCGCCGCAGCGGCCGTCACGGAGGGTCCCTTGCGGCGCAGCAGGAGCGCGGCCAGCCCGGCTCCCGCTGCGGCGTGCGGCGTCAGCGACATCATCGGCACCGCGGCCCGCTCCAGCAGGCGGAAACGGTCTGCCGCCGTCAGCCGGGCGACCGCCCATCCGGCGATGCAGCCCGCTACGGTCCACTCAACGCGGCGCGAAGGCACGGCATCATAGTGGCACGCCCGGCGGACAGAATTGGACGGCTCCCCCGCTTCAGGAGCGGCGGGCGCTGCCAATTTTGCACCGTGAGCCCGGCTTGCCTCAGCCGCTCACGGCCTGGTGGTGATGTTCGTGTGCGCAGGAAGATCCGGAAGCTTCGGCCGCGCGAAGTGCACGTACGGCAGAAGCTGGGCGGGCCGGTTCTGAGATTGCTGCTGGTCGGCGGCCCGCGACGTGGGCAAGCCGATCAGCGCGGCAACCGCCAGTACCCCGGCGCATCCTGCAATCACATCGCGCAGGATTTCGCTCCTCATGACCTCTCTAACTCCTGAGCTGGGACAGAAGTGCCAGGCGGCGGCCTGCTTCCGCAGGGCCGTGTCACGCATTCCCAGCTTGACACGTCACTGCTAGGAAGGGGACGGCAACGGAAGAGGACCCGGTGAACCAGCCCGGATGGATGGCGGAGCAGTTCGAGTCCCATCGTGCGCACCTGCGGGCGGTGGCCTACCGGATGCTCGGCTCGGCCAGCGAGGCCGACGACGCGGTCCAGGAGGCCTGGCTGCGGCTCAGCCGCGCGGACACCAGCGACGTCGCCAACCTCGGCGGGTGGCTGACCACGGTCGTGGCCCGGGTGTGCCTGGACATGCTGCGCTCACGCACATCGCGGCGCGAGGAGCCGCTCGGCGCGCGGCCGGGCGAGCCGGACGGGGCGGGCAGCCTCGCCGCCCCCGCGGCCGAGGGAACCGACCCCGAGCACGAGGCGGTGCTGGCCGACTCGGTGGGCCTCGCGCTACTCGTGGTGCTCGAGACGCTGGCCCCGGCCGAGCGGGTCGCATTCGTGCTGCACGACATGTTCGCCGTGCCCTACGGGGAGATCGGTGCGATGCTCGACCGCTCGCCGAGCGCAACCAAGCAGCTCGCCAGCCGTGCGCGCCGCCGGGTGCAGGGCACGGCCACGGTGCCGGACACCGACCTGTACCGGCAGCGGGAAGCCGTCGGCGCGTTCTTCGCGGCGTCGCGCAACGGCGACTTCGACGCGCTGCTGGCGATGCTCGACCCCGACGTGGTGGTGCGCCCCGATCACGCCGTCGCGCAGGCCGTCTCGCTGGGCGAGGTTCGCGGCGCCGAGGCCGTGGCGGCCACGTTCGCGCGCCACCGCGCCAAAGGCGCGCAGCTGGCCCTCGTCAACGGGATCCCCGCGGCCGTGTGGGCTCCGGGCGGGACGCCGCGGGTGGTCTTCAGCTTCACGTTCGTGGGCGGAAGGATCACCGCCATCGACATCGACACGCTCGCCGGTCCGGGAGTCATGGGCCAGCTCGACGTCACGATCCTGAGTGGCTGACCCGCGTGGCGCGGTGCCGGAGGGGAGACCAGCCCGAGCCTCACGGACGGGCCGCGCTCGGCCGGTAGGTGCCGGTTGCCGTGCCGCCGGGCCCTGCGGCGCTAAGCTCGGTGCGATGCGAGGGCGAGCACGGCATGAGTGACCGGCTGGTCGGCGGGCCACTGCCGGAGAACACAGCCGATCACGATTCCGGGCGCGGCGACGCCGCCGCGCCGCAAGACCGGGAAGCCGGCGACGACATGCCTGATCAGGGCGATCCGGATCCCGGCGCGCGCCAGGGGCCGGGGCAGAGTTCCGGCGACGGGTCCGGCCAAGCTTCCGGCGATCGGTCCGGCGAAGGCTCCGGCGATGACGAGAACACCGGCTCGGGCGAGCAGGCCGCGCCGGGCGGGACAGGCCCGGGCGGCAGGCATGGTGGCGCACCGGCGAAGGCACGGCGGCGCCGCTCGTTCTGGCGCGAGCTGCCTGCGCTCATCCTCACCGCGCTGGTGATCGCCCTGCTGATCAAGACCTTTGTCGTACAGGCGTTCTTCATCCCGTCGGGCTCGATGGAGAACACCCTGCAGATCAACGACAAGATCCTCGTCAACAAGCTGGTCTATCACTTCAGGAGCATTCAGCCCGGCGACATCGTGGTATTCGACGGCGCGGGCTCGTGGACGCCCGAGCCGCCGTCGCACCCCAGCTCCAACCCGATCGTCCGGGCCTACGACGCGACACTCGAGCCGCTGTTCGATTCGATCGCCGCCCTGTTCGGCACCGCGCCGGGGCAGACCGACTTCATCAAGCGGGTGATCGGCACCCCCGGCGACCACGTGGTTTGCTGCAACGCCCAGGGCCTTGTCACCGTCAACGGGGTTGCGCTGCACGAGCAGTCCTACCTGTACCCGGGCGAGACCCCCAGCGAGGCGCCGGCGGGCTACACCGGCCGGTTCAACATCGTGGTGCCGCCGGGCCGACTGTGGGTGATGGGCGACAACAGGGCGGTCTCCGACGACTCCAGGCTCCGCCAGAGCGACCCCGGCCACGGCACGATTCCGGAAAGCTCGGTCATCGGCCGGGCCTTCATGATCGTGTGGCCTCCGTCCCGTTGGCGGATCCTGCAGATCCCCTCGACGTTCCTGCAGCCCGGCATCGTCAAGTCCGGCTCGCCGGCGGCCGCCGCCCTGGCTGCTGCCGGGCCATCGGGTGCGGTGCGGGTCGAGCCCGCCGCGCCGTTCCTGCCGCTGGCAGGCGGGGTCGCGGGAGCCGTGCCGCTGACCCTGCTGCGGCGCCGCCTGCGGCGGTGCTGGCGCAGGCGCACGCCCGACCCGACCTGAGCGCTCTCTCAGACTCCCGGCCGGCGCCGAGCCATCTCCTCAGGCCGGCAGAGCCTGGGTCATCCCGTCAGGATCGCGGCGGCAATGGGTGCCGCGGCTCGTAGATCGGCGGCTCCGCTCCAAGGCTCGCCGGTCCGACCGGTCACTTCCAGGGCCATGACCACTCTGGCTCACAGCCCAGTTCGGGATGCGGGCATCATTTGCCGCTGGCCCGCCGGGTTCTTCCTCTAGACCCGTAATTCGCACATGGGGCGTCGTGGGCCCGCGCTCGGCTGGGTCATGGTTTTTGCTGCTGGCGGGGGCTTTCGGCTTGCTCGAAGGCGTCCACGGACAGGTTCTCCAGTTCGCCGAGGAGTTCGCGCAGCCGGCGGGCGTTGTCGAACCATGGCCGGTAGCGCTGTTCCTGCTCGGGGGTGAGCTTGCGGGTGACGGGCTTGCCGTCGATCCTGCGCAGCCAGCTCACGTACGGCCCGTGCAGCTGGGGCGGGTCGGCCTTGCACTTGCACGCTGGCTTGCCGCAGGCGGTGGTGCGGATCACGATGCTGCCGGGCAGCGCGTAGCCGGTCTGGCCAATCTCGGCCAGGATCTGGCGGATCCGCGCGCGGCGGGGCGGCTGGCGTGCGGTCATGGCACATTCAACCCCGTCCTCCGGCGTGTCGTTCCTGGCATCGGCAAGGCCGGCCTTCTTGAATGTAATACATTCAGGATTGCCGGGAGCGGTGACACTCCGGGGAGGCAGGATGCGGGCGGTCTACGGCCCTCCCAGCGCCGAGCAGGCGCTGGGAGCGCTGCCGGTAGTGGCCGGATTCTGCCGGAAACTGGACATCGCCGGCATCATCGACCGGGCAGCCCCGGTGCGGTGCGTGGCCCGGGCGACGCACGGGCAGGTGATCGAGGCGCTGATCGCCAGCCGGCTGACCTCGCCGGCGCCGATGGTCCACGTCGGCGACTGGGCGCGGCAGTTCGCCGTCGGTCCGGTGCTGGGCCTGGAGGCAGACGTGCTCAACGACGACCGGATCGCCCGGGCGCTGGACGCGCTGGCCCCGGTCCTGGAGGAGGTGACCGGCTCGGTCGGCGCCGCGGCCATCGGCGCCTTCGGCATCGACGTCTCCCAGATTCACTGGGACATGACCTCGGTCAGCCTGCACGGCGACTACGACCACCCCGACGAGGACTACGCCCAGCCGAAGTTCGGTCACCCCAAGGACCGGCGCGCCGACCTGAAGCAGATCCAGGCCGGCGTCGCCGCGGCAGCGGACGGCGCGGTCCCGGTGTTCTGGGCGCCTTACAGCGGCGGCGCCGGGGAAGTCTCCCAGGTGACGGGGACGATGGAGGCACTGCGCAAGCTGGCCGGGCCGCGCCGGTTCCTGCTGGTCGGCGACTCCAAGCTGATCTCGTATGCCAACATCGCCGCGATGATCGAAGCCGAGGTCAGCTTCCTGGCCCCGGCGTCGAAGGCCTTCGTGCCCGCCTCGGTGCTGGCCGGCTGCGACTACGGCACCGCCGAGCCGGCCGAGTACGTCGCGGGGCGCGACGCTGCCCGGCCCGAAGCCCGCCGCGGCCATTACCGCGTCGCCGAGGACACCATGACCATCACCGGGCCGCGCAGGAAAGACCCCTCCTGCACGGTGCGGAGAGTGTTCGTGCACTCCTCCGCCAACGCCGACGCCGCCCAGCGCGCCCGGGCCCGCAAGCTCGACCTCGCCACCGCCGACCTGGGCAGGCTCACCCGCGGCCTGGGCTCACAGCACTACAAGACCGCCGAGAAGGTCACCGCCCGCCTGAACGCCATCGCCGCCGCCCGCCGCGTCGGCGCCTGGCTGCGCGCCGACGTGACGACCACCCCGCCGGGCAAGCCGGCTCTGAACTGGCGCTTCGACCAGGCCGCCATCGACGCCGAAGCCGCCACCGACGGCTGGTACGCCCTGCTGACCAACCTGCCCGCGACCGTCACCGCCGACCGGGTACTGGCCCGCTACAAGAACCAGCCCGCCGCCAGCGAGCGCCGCTACCACGACCTCAAAGGACCGCTGGCAGTCGCGCCGATGTTCCTGCACGGAAACCGGCGGATCACCGCGATCATCGGCGTCATCTGCATCGCCCTGCTCATCTACTGCCTGGCCGAGCGCGAAGCCCGCCGCAACCTCGCCCCGGCCCTCAAGCTCGACGGCCTCTACGCCGGCCGGCCCGCCAGGCCCACCGCCAGCCTCATCTTCAGCACGCTGGCCACGCTGCGGCTGCGCCCCGGCACCAGCGACAGCCCGCCGCAGATACCCCAGCCAACCCCCATCCAGCAGCGCCTCCTCGACCTGCTCAAAATCGACCCCAGAAAGCTCGGCGGGCCACCGCACCCCATGTGCGAATTACGGGTCTAGAG
>JASHQP010000201.1 GCA_030039095.1 Streptosporangiaceae bacterium | reverse complement strand
AGGGCGTCCCCCGCCAGGGCGTCCCCCGCCAGGGCGTGCCCGACCAGCCTGCCGCCCGGCGGCGGCCGCGGTCGGGGCCACACCAGTTAGCGCCTGGCCAGATGCCGTCACGTCACCCGGCTCCCCGCCGGCCGCAGCCACAGCGCCACCCGTCGCGGCGCCGGCCCAGGCGCCCGCTGCGGGAACGGTGGCGCGGGCTGAGCCGGCTCGCGAAGTTCGGCTACGTCAGCGCCATCGTGCTCACCGCGATCGCTGTCGTGATCGGCCTGGCCGGCTACGGGCTGTACCTGAAGCTGGACGGCAACCTGCACGTGACGAAAGTCGGCGGGCTGACCGGCCGCTCCGACTACGGCGTGCAGAACATCCTGATCCTGGGCTCGCAGACCCGTGACGGCCAGGGCCCGGGATTCGGCTACGACCCCAACACGAACCTGTCCGACAACCTGCTGCTCGTCCACCTGAACGCCACGCACTCTCACGCGACCGTCGTCTCGATCCCGCGGGACACGATGGTCTACGAGCCCGCCTGCAAATCCCGGTTCGGCAACTACACGGTGCCCGCCCAGCAGCAGGCGATCATCGACGGCGCTATGAACCTCGGCGGCCCGACCTGCGCGGTCACCACCGTGGAGCACCTCACCGGGATCGGCATGGATCACTTCATCGAGTTCGACTTCAATTCGTTCCGCACGATGGTGAGCACGCTCGGCGGCGTCGAGGTGTGCGTGCCGCAGGCGATCAACGACCCGTACAGCAACCTGCACATCAGCGCCGGCAGGCACCTGATCACCGGCAGCGAGGCGCTGGCGTTCGTCCGGACCAGGCACGGCGTCGGCGACGGGAGCGACCTCGGCCGCATCGAGCTGCAGCAGGAGTTCTTCTCCTCGCTGATCCAGAAGATCGAGAGCCAGGGAACCCTGGACGACCCGGTGGAGCTGTACAAGATCGCCAACACGGCCACGCAGGCGGTCACCGTCGACCCCGGCCTCGGGTCGATCTCCAAGCTGCTCTCGCTGGCGGCGACCCTGCGCGGCCTGCACACCAAGAACGTCAACTTCGTCACGATGCCGACGATCGTGGATCCGGCCAACACCGACCGGCTGCTGCCCGAGGAGCCGGAAGACGACATGATCTGGCAGATGCTGGACACCAACGCGTCGTGGCACGGCCACCTGCCGTCCACGCCGGCCAGCGGCGTGGACGTCACCGTGCTCAACGGCACCGGCATCGCCGGGCTGGCCGCGCGGACCGCGGCGAGCCTGCGGGGGCTCGGCTTCCACGTGGCCTCGGTCGGCAACGCCCCGTACACCTCGGCCACGACGGTCAGCTACCCGGGACCGGCGCAGGCCGACGGCGCGTACGCGCTGATGGGCGCGCTCGAGCAGGCGCCGGACAACGTTCAGGACGGCGCCGCCGGTGCGGTGACGCTGACCCTGGGCACGGACTTCGACGGGATCGTGCCGCCGCAGGCAGCCGGCAAGCACCACCGCAAGAGCACCGGCACCACGCCGGCCGCCGGGCAGCAGCCTTCCGGCCAGCAGCCCACGGTCCCCGGGCAGTCGGCCGGCATCGAGTCGCGCAACGCCGCGGAGAATATCTGCGCCGCGATGCCGGACGCCAACCCCGACACCGGCACGCCGCCGTAACGGCTACGACCCCAGCAGCGGCCCGATCGCGGCGGCCAGCGCGCCCGGAACGTCGTCGACCAGCAGGTGCCGACCGTCGGCGACCAGGTCTTTGCCGCCCACCACGACATGCCGGACGTCGGCCGCCGACGCGGCGAACACGACCGATGCCAGCGCCGTGGTCCGCGTCGCCCCGGCCAGCCGCGGCGAGTCCAGGCCCACCGTGACCAGGTCGGCGATCGCTCCGGAGGCGATCTCGCCGGCGTCGGGCCAGCCGAGGCTGGCATGCCCGTCCGTGGTCGCGGCCCTGGCCAGCTCGCCCGCCCGGAAGTGGCCGCGCTGGCCGCTGGCAAGGCGCTCCCCCAGCTCCACCCGGCGCGCCTCCTCGAACAGGTCGATCACCGCCTGGCTGTCGCTGCCGAGCGTCAGCGGGCAGCCCGCCCCGGCCAGCTCGCGGGCCGGCCCGATCCCGTCGGCCAGGTCGGCCTCGGTCGTCGGGCAGAAGCAGGCGTAGGTGCGGCTGCCGCCGAGCAGGTCGACGTCGTGGCCCACCAGGTGGGTGGCGTGCACCGCCGTGGCCCGGGGACCGAGCATGCCGGCGTCGTAGAGCACCTCGGCCGGGGTTCGCCGGTACGCGGCCAGGCACGCCTCGTTCTCCGCGCGCTGCTCCGACACGTGCGCGTGCAGCGGCGCACCGTAACGCTGCGCCCACGCGATCACGGGGTGCATCTGGGCCAGCGGCACCGCGCGCACCGAGTGGATCGCGGCCCCGACACGCGCCAGCGGCCCGAGCAGCCCGTGCTCGTCGGCGCCCAGGCCCTCGGCCCTGGCAGCCCACGCCTCGCCGTCGCCGTCCCCGAACCGCAGCTGGGCGCCCTCGAGCGGCAGCGGCGCGCCGTCCGTGCCCAGCCCGCCGGCCAGGTAGCAGGTGTCCAGCAGGGAGATCCGGATGCCCGCTTGCGCGGCGGCCTCGATCAGCGCCCGGCCCATCGCGTTGGGATCCTTGAACGGGACGCCGCCGGGCTGGTGATGCAGGTAGTGGAACTCGCCGACGCAGGTCACGCCCGCGAGCGCCATCTCGGCGTAGACGGCACGAGCCAGGGCCAGGTAGCTGTCCGGGTCGAGCGTGGACGCGACCTGGTACATCCGCTCCCGCCAGGTCCAGAACGTGCCGAGGCCCACCTGGGTCGCGCCGCGCAGCGCGCGGTGAAACGCGTGTGAGTGCGCGTTGGCGAGACCCGGCAGGGTGAGGCCGGGCAGCCGGACCAGGCCTGCGCGCACGCGCCCGGGGACGTCGGCGGCTGGCACGTCCGGGGTGACCGCGGTGAACCGGTCGCCGGACGCCTCGATCAGCACGCCGGGGCGCACGCCGCGGCCGGGAAGCCAGGCCAGCTCGGCGTGCCAGGCACGCGCCGCGGGGGCGGCCGTGGCCGCTCGGGTCGCCATCATCCGGCCAGTTCCTCGATCACGACAGCGAGCGAGGCCACGCCCGCCGCGCAGTCGGCGGGCTCGGCGTGCTCGGCCGGCGAGTGGGACACCCCGGTCGGGTTGCGCACGAACAGCATCGCGGTCGGCAGCCGGGCCGAGAGCACCCCGGCGTCGTGGCCGGCCCCCGTGGGCAGCACCGGTGCCGCAACGCCCCGGGCTCCGAGGGCCGCAACCAGCCGGTCCCGCAGCGCGGGGTCGAACTCCACCAGGGGCGTGAACGACTCGCGGCGCACGCCGACCTCGACCCCCTGGGCGTCGGCAGCCCGCCTCGCGGCGGACTCGATCTGGCCGACCATGTGATCCAGCACCCCCTGGCCGGGCGCCCGGGCGTCGAGCCATGCATGGACCGACGAGCTGACCGCGTTGGCGGCGCCCGGCTCCGCCGTGACCTTCCCGATCGTGGCGAGCGCGCCGCAGGAGGACGCCGCCTGCCTGGCCTCGAGCACCGCGACCGCGTACGGCAGCAT
Organism: Streptosporangiaceae bacterium; assembly: GCA_030039095.1. Next base: position 3,070 of record JASHQP010000201.1, on the reverse strand, counting down.
CGGGTCCCGGCGGTCGGCCAGCCGGGTGGTGCCCGCGTGGTCGGCCCGGCCCGTGAAATCCAGCCGCCACCGGCCGTGCGGCCAGATGCCCTCGGCGATCCCGACCGCGGCGCCGAGCCCGTCGAGCGCGCTGCCCTGCTCGATGTGCAGCTCGACGACCGCGCCGACGCCGGCCAGCAGATCCTCGTCGGGCCCGATCTCGCCGGGGTCGAGCCCGGCGCCGGCCATGGCCTCGGCGAGGCCCACTCCGTCCGCGTCGCGCAGCTCGCGCGCCGCGGCCGGCTCCACCGCACCGGTGAGCAGCCTGCTGCCCAGGCACGCCAGGCCGAACCGGCCGCCCTCCTCCTCGCAGAACGCGGCGACCGCGATGGGCCGCGCCGGAGTGAACCCCCGTTCACGCAGCTGATCGATCGCCGCGAACGCCGACACGACACCCAGCGGCCCGTCGTACGCCCCGCCGTCGGGCACCGAGTCGAGATGGCTCCCGGTGACCACTGCGCCACCGCCCTCGCCACCCGACCCGCCAGCACCACCCGACCCGCCAGCACCGCTCGACCCGCCAGCACCGCTCGACCCGCCAGCACCACCCGACCCGCCAGCACCGCTAAGCCCGCCCGGCACGTCCCACCAGGCCCAGAGGTTGCCGTTGCGGTCGCAACTGGCCCGCAGGCCGCGCTGCGCCGCGGCGTGCGCGAACCACTCGCGGCAGGCCAGGTCGGCCGCGGTGAACGAGTACCTCCGGTAGCCGCCCGTCCCCGGGTCGCGGCCGATCGGCAGCAGCGACTCCCACAACTCAGCGAAGCTCACCACGCTCCCCCTGCCCACCGTTCATGATCGCGGAGGATAGTCAGCGAATACGGCTGAAAATCCTCCGGGATCATGAAGACGGAGCCTCGGTCATCGGGAGGCGCACGCCGCGCTCGGCGGCCACCTCGGTGGCCCGGTCGTAGCCCGCGTCGGCGTGCCTCATCACGCCCGTGCCCGGGTCGTTGGTCAGCACCCGCTCCAGCTTCTGCGCGGCCAGCGGGGTGCCGTCGGCCACGCAGACCTGGCCCGCGTGGATCGACCGGCCGATGCCGACGCCGCCGCCGTGGTGAATGCTCACCCACGACGCCCCCGACGAGGTGTTCAGCAGCGCGTTCAGCAGCGGCCAGTCGGCGATCGCGTCGGAGCCGTCGGCCATCGCCTCGGTCTCGCGATACGGCGAGGCGACCGAGCCGCAGTCGAGGTGGTCGCGGCCCAGCACGATCGGAGCCTGCACGTCGCCGCGCTGGACGAGCTCGTTGAAGCGGACCCCAGCCAGGTGGCGCTCGCCGTAGCCGAGCCAGCAGATCCGGGCGGGAAGGCCCTGGAAGTGCACCTTCTGCCCGGCCATCCGGATCCACCTGGCCAGCCCATCGTTGCCGGGGAACAGGTCCAGGATGGCCGCGTCGGTCACCGCGATGTCCTTGGGGTCGCCGGACAGCGCGGCCCACCGGAACGGGCCCTTGCCCTCGCAGAACAGCGGCCTGATGTAGGCGGGCACGAATCCGGGAAACTCGAACGCCCGCTCGTACCCGGCCAGCTGCGCCTCGCCGCGGATCGAGTTGCCGTAGTCGAACACCTCGGCGCCCGCATCCTGGAAGCCGACCATGGCCGCCACGTGTGCGGCCATGGACTCGCGCGCCCGCGCGGTGAACCCGGCCGGGTCCTCGGCCCGCAGCGCCGCCATGTCGTCGAAGGCGACGCCGCGCGGCAGGTAGGTCAGCGGGTCGTGCGCGGAGGTCTGGTCGGTCACGATGTCGATCGGCGCGCCCATCTCGAGCAGCCGCGGCACCAGCTCGGCTGCGTTGCCGAGCAGCCCGATCGACAGCGGCTCGGCGGCGTCCCGCGCGGCCACAGCCCGGCGCACCGCGTCGTCGGTGTCGTCGGCGGCCACGTCCAGGTAGCCGTGCTCGATGCGGCGGGCGATCCGGGACGCGTCGCAGTCGATGCAGATCGCGACGCCGCCGTTCATCGTGACCGCGAGCGGCTGCGCCCCGCCCATCCCGCCGAGCCCGGCCGTCAGCGTGATCGTCCCGGCCAGCGACCCGCCGAAGCGCTTGGCGGCCACGGCGGCAAACGTCTCGTAGGTGCCCTGCAGGATGCCCTGGGTTCCGATGTAGATCCAGGATCCCGCGGTCATCTGGCCGTACATGGTCAGCCCGGCGGCCTCGAGCCTGCGGAATTCCTCCCAGGTGGCCCACTGCGGGACCAGGTTCGAGTTGGCGATCAGCACCCGGGGCGCCCACTCGTGGGTGCGGAACACGCCGACCGGCTTGCCGGACTGGACCAGGAGGGTCTCGTCCGCCTCCAGGTCCCGCAGCGAGGCGACGATTGCGTCGAACGCGCCCCAGCTGCGCGCCGCCCGGCCGGATCCGCCGTACACGATGAGCTCATCCGGATGCTCGGCCACCTCGGGGTCGAGGTTGTTCATCAGCATCCGCATCGCGGCCTCCTGCGGCCACCCCTTGCAGGTCAGGGTGGTCCCGCGGGGCGCGCGGACCGGGCGGGGCCCGGCTGCCTGCCGGCCGGGTGTGGGCCTAGCGGTCATGGCCGCCTCCTCGTCGAGTCGGTGATCGCGAGCCGCGGCGGGTCGCCGCCGCTTCCGGCTCATCATCCATTGTCCCTGCCCAGGCTCCCCCCGCCGGGGCACGGGCTTCCCACTGCCCCGCTCACCTCGGCCACCCACGCTCCTCACACCACTCTGGCCACTCGAGTACGGCCCATCGGCCGATGGATGTACCGAAAGGCGGCCTGTAGCCCGTCTTTCGGTACATTCATGCGGCCGGGGTCACACCGCCACTGCCTGACTCAGCGCCGGCGGCGAGCAGGATCGCGTTGATGTCGGCGGCCGTGGGCTGGCGCGGCGTGTTGGCCAGCACCTCGTCATCGAGCGCGTCGGCGGCGATCTGGCCGAAGTCGGCGGCGGTGATCCCGAGGCTGGCCAGTGGCCGGGCCAGCCCGACCCGGCCGGCCAGGCCAGCCACCGCGTCGACGGCCGCGCCCGCGTTCCAGCCGGAGTCCCGGGCCGCGTCGCCGGCGCCCAGCG
>JASHQP010000200.1 GCA_030039095.1 Streptosporangiaceae bacterium | reverse complement strand
CCGCGGTCCGGGTCGCGTCACCGGGCAGCCCGCCCGCGGTCCCGGTCGCCCCGCCGGGCCGGCTGACGCCGTTGGCGCGGTCGGCCTCCTGCCACCGGTGCTGCGTGGCTGCCACGGCGGGAAACACCTGGGTCTTGTCGGCGTCGGCGGCCGCATTCGTGGCCGTGGCCCGGGTCGCATTCGTGGCCGTGGCCCGGGATGCGGCGTGCGCGCCAGCAACGGTCCCGTGGCGGGAGCGGAACGCGGCAGCCCGCTCGCTGGCCCGGGCCGTCTCGGCGGCCTTCCGCAGCCGTTCCCGGCTGCGGCCGATGTAGTGCTTGTAGAGCCCCGCGATCGCGGTACTGGCGACGCTCATCACGGCCGTGCCGATGATGGTGCCCGCGACTCCCAGCGTTGACGCGGCGATGGCGCCGGTAACGGCGGCCAGCAGGCTGGCAATGACTTGGGTGGCGCTTATGTCGATCCGCCGCCCCTCCATGACCCTCCCCTCGAGACGTGGCCTCCCGGGGGCCGTCATGTCCGCCCGGGATGCGGCAAGCCAAATGTCGAGCCTATTCAAGATGCCGACCGCTTCGAACCAACTCCCGCATTTCGCCGGCCAGCCCGCTGTGGTCCGGCGTGCCCGTTGCGGCTGGTAGCGACCCACGCCGGCCCGGTTTGACCTTCCGGGGGCACGACAGGCACGATCATCTCTGAGGTGCATAGCCGCGTTCGCTCGCCAGCCGGCCCCCCGGGGTCTCCGGGCGTCACGAGGAGCACTGCAGTGCGGTAGCCGACCCCACCGGGGTGGCCGGCACCGGCGTCCGAGGGGAGCTGATCGTCGGTGAGCATCTTGGGTACTCGCGTCCTGAGGACCGAGGATCCGCGGTTTCTGACCACCGGCGGGGTGTACACCGAGGACGTCGTGGACGAGCGCCTGGCCGGGGCCTGCCACGTGTTCTTTGCCCGCTCTCCGGTCGCGCACGCCAGGATCGCGGGGATCGACGTCAGCGCCGCGCTGTCGGCTCCGGGGGTCATCGCCGTGTACACCGGGGCCGACCTCGCTGGCCTGCCCGCGGTCACGCCAGGGCTCAACAGGCAGATGACCAGGGCCATCCTGCCGGCGGACAAGGTCCGCTACGTCGGCGAGCCGGTGGCGATCGTGGTCACCGAGCAGGCCTACCAAGGCGAGGACGCCAGCGAGCTTGTGGACGTCGACTACGACGTGCTGCCCGCCGTGGTGGACTTCGCCGACGCGCTGGCCGGGAAGGTCCTCCTCTACGAGGAGGCCGGCACCAACGTGGCCGGGACGTTCGGGGACCCCGAGGCGCTCGACCAGCACCTGTTCGACGAGTGCGAGGTCGTGACCACCCGGACGATCCTGAACCAGCGAGTCGCGCCCGCGCCCATGGAGACCCGGGCCGCGGCCGCAGCCTGGGGGGAGGACGGGCGGGTCACGGCGTGGATACCCAGCCAGGCGGCGCAGGGCTGCCAGGGCGCGCTGGCCAGGCAGCTCGGCATCACGCCGCAAGAGGTCCACATCATCACCCCCGACGTCGGCGGCGCGTTCGGCGCGAAGTTCGGCGCCGACCCCGAGGCCGTGATGGTGACCTGGGTCGCGCGCCAGCTCGGCCGCCCGGCGCGCTGGACCGAGACCAGGTACGAGAACCTGGTCGCGATGACCCACGGCCGGGCCCAGCAGCAGACGGTCACGATCGGCGGCAAGCGGGACGGGACCGTGCTGGCCTACCGCCTGGAGGTCGTCCAGGACTCCGGGGCCCACGTGCGGATCGGCGCCGTGCTGCCGTCCCTCACCCTGCTGATGACGTCCGGCCCCTACGAGATCCCGCGGTCTGAATCGGTGGCTACCAGCATCGTCACGTCGACGACCCCGATCGGCGCCTATCGCGGCGCCGGACGCCCAGAAGCCACCGCCGCGCTCGAGCGGGCCATCGACCTGTTCGCGGCGGAGATCGGCATGGACCCGGCCGACGTGCGGCGGCGCAACCTGCTGCCGCCGTTCACCGAGCCGCACCGGACCAAGTTCGGCGCCCTGTACGACACCGGCGACTACGCGGCGGCGCTGGACAAGGCGCTGGCCGCGGCCGGCTACGAGCAGCTGCGCAAGGAGCAGGCCGAGCGCCGCGATCGCGGCGACACGGTCGCGCTGGGCATCGGCCTGGCCAGCTACGTCGAGATAACCGGCATGGGCGACGGCGAGGACGTTCCGCCCAAGGAGAACGCCACCGTCGAGGTGCATCCGGACGGGACCGCGACGATTCTCACCGGCACCTCCCCGCACGGCCAGGGACACGCCACGGCCTGGGCCATGCTGGCCAGCGAGGAACTCGGCATCCCGGTGGACAAGATAACGCTGAAGTGGGGCGATACCGATCTGGTGCCCGAAGGCGGCGGGACCGGCGGATCGCGCAGCCTGCAGCACGGCGGCTCAGCCGTCCTGCAGGCCTCCCAGGAGCTGCTCGAGGTGGCCAGGGAGCGCGCCGCCAATGAACTCGAGGCCAGCCCGGCGGACCTGCGCTTCGACGTCGGGCGCAGCGCGTTCGAGGTGGTCGGCGATCCGGACGCCTCGGTGCCGTTGGCCAGCCTGGCCGCCGACGAGCGCCTGCTGGTGCGCACCGTCTTCACCCAGCCGGGGGCGACGTTCCCGTTCGGGTCGCACGTCGCGGTGGTCGAGGTCGACACCGAGACCGGCAAGGTGACGCTGCGCCGCGTGGTGACGGTTGACGACGCCGGGTTCGTGCTGAACCCGCTGCTGGCCGAGGGCCAGCGGCACGGCGGCATCGCCCAGGGCGCGGCCCAGGCCTTCGTCGAGGAGGTCGTCTACGACGCCGACGGCAACCCGCTGACCGCGAGCTTCGCCGACTACCCGTTCCTGTCAGCCACCGAGGTGCCGAGCTTCGAGCTGGCCGACATGCAGACCCGCACCACCTACAACCCGCTCGGGGTCAAGGGAATCGGCGAGGCCGGCTCGATCGGCGCCACGCCGGCCGTGCAGAACGCGGTCATCGACGCGCTGTCCCACCTCGGCGTCAGGCACATCGACATGCCGGCCTCACCGCAACGGGTGTGGCGGGCAATCCAGGCAGCAAAGGGGAACGCGTAGATGCAGGTCGAGCTCACCGTCAACGGCCAGCGGCGGTCCGACGATATCGAGCCACGGCTGCTGCTGATCCATTACCTGCGCGAGGTGTGCGGTCTGCGCGCGGCCAACGTCGGCTGCGACACCACCTCGTGCGGTGCGTGCACGGTGCTGATGAAAAGGCCAGATGAAGGGGGAACGGGGAGGGCGGGGGATGTGGGCACGTCGGTGAAGGCCTGCACGGTGCTGGCCGTGCAGGCCAACGGGCAGCAGGTCACCACCGCCGAGGGCCTTGCCGCCGACGGCACCCTGCACCCGGTTCAGGCGGCGTTCCGGCAGGAACACGGCCTGCAGTGCGGGTTCTGCACGCCCGGCATGGTCATGGCCACCGTCGGCCTGCTCTCGGAGAACCCGAACCCCACCGAGGCCGAGGTCAGGGAGGGCTTGGAAGGCAACTTCTGCCGCTGCACCGGCTACCACAACATCGTCAGGGCGGTGCTGGCAGCGGCCGAGGCCCAGCGGACGGGGGCGAGCGCGTGATTCCGGCGCCGTTCGACTACGTGGCCGCAGAGTCCGCCACGCACGCCCTCGAGCTACTGGACAGCTACGGGGAAGACGCGAAGCTGCTCGCCGGGGGGCACTCGCTGCTGCCGATGATGAAGCTGCGCCTGGCGGCCCCGTCGGTCCTCATCGACATCGGCCGGCTGGCCGAGCTGACCGGTATCCGCGCCGAGAGCGACGGCCTCGTGATCGGCGCGGCCACGCCGCACGCCGCGGTGGCCACCTCGGACCTGATCCGGGCCGACGCGCCGTTGCTCGCCCATTCCGCCTCGCAGGTCGGCGATCCGCAGATCCGGCACCGGGGCACGATCGGCGGCTCGCTGGCGCACGCGGATCCCGCAGCCGACCTGCCGATGGCCCTGGTCGCTCTCGGCGGATCGGTAGACCTGCTGGGCCAGGCGGGCACCAGGAACGTGCCGGCCGACGACTTTTTTGCCGGGTTCTTCGAGACCAGCCTCGAGCCGGGTGAGCTGATCGCGGCCGTCCGCGTGCCGCGCAGGCCCGGGATGCCATGGGGCTACCAGAAGTTCGTCCGCCGGGCGAACGACTGGGCCATCGTGGGCGTGGCCGCCGTCGACGGCCGCATCGCCCTGGCGAACATGGGTTCCACGCCGCTGCGCGCCCGCGCGGCCGAGCAGGCCCTGGCCGGCGGCGCCGGCCCCGCGGAGGCCGCCGAGCTCGCGGCCGATGGGACCGAGCCGGGCGAGGACGTGCACGCCGACCGGGACTACCGGCGCCACCTCGCCCGGGTCCTGACCAGGCGGGCGCTCGAGCACCGCACCTGACCTGGCCGCTGCTAGCCGGGCATCGCCGGGGTGGCCCAGCGCTCGAGCAGGGTGAACGACAGCTGCGGGCTCTCGACGTGCGCGTTGTGGCCGAGGCCCGGCAGCGTGACCGTGGCGGCGCCGAGCCGGGAAAGCTGCTCGTCGGTGTTCATCTGGTCGTTCCCGCCGCGGGCAAGCGTCACCGGAACCGCCGATCGCGACAGCAGTTCCCGCATGTCGGGCGCGCCGATCCCGAAGGTGCGCTGGTCCATCGCCAGCCGCCACCGCCCGTCCTGCTGGCGCAGCCCCGCTTCCACGGCCGGGTCATCGGCGGACAGCAGGCCAGCCAGTCCGGACACGCGCAGGTAGCGGGCGGCAGCCTCGTCGCGCGAGCCATACCAGGCCGGCGGCCGCTGGGCCAGGGCCTGCGCGCGCTTCAGCTCGTCATCGGTCCAGGCGACCTTGATTCCCAGTCCGATGACCGCCTGCACCCGGACGCCGAACCTGTCGTCGGCCAGCGCCAGGCCGACGGCGCCGCCGAGCGAATGCCCCAGCCGAACGGCCTCCCGCCGTATCCCGCGGACGACCCGTTGCTCGGGCCGGCCGCCGGAAGGGAGCCGCCGGGCCCGGTCGTGGACGACCGCGTCACCGACGGGGCGGTGGTGATCGC
>JASHQP010000199.1 GCA_030039095.1 Streptosporangiaceae bacterium | reverse complement strand
GTCGACCAGCTCGAGCTGCGGCTGGCCGCGCTGGAGCGGCAGCAGCGGCCACCGGCCGGCTGAGCCGGCGGCCGCCCGCCGTCAGAGGCTCTTCGACACGCTGATCAGCACGTTGTTCGCCGTGGCGGAGATCGCCGTCACGCCGGAGGCGACCAGCACCGGGCTTCTGGCCGTGTGGTACGTCCCGTTTCCGACCTGCCCGGCGAAGCTGATGCCCCACGCGTAGACCTGGCCGGCCGTCGTGACCGCATACGAGGTGGCTGACCCGGTGGCGAGCTGGGCGTAGGTCACGCCGGGCGGAGCGTAGAACCGCACCGGCGAGCCGGTCTGGATCAGCGTCCCGGTGCCCAGCTGGTACGACGAGTTGGCGCCCCAGGAGTACATCGAGCCGCCGGAGAGGATCACCATCGTCTGCCCATTGCCCCAGATCGAGCCGCCTTGCGCGACCTGCATCACCGGGCCGGGAAGCGGCACGTGCACCGGGACGTCAGAGTTCTTCCCGACCTTGCCGTCACCGAGCTGGCCGTTGGCGTCGTACCCCCAGTCGTAGTACTGGCCGTCGGACAGCAGCGCACCAGAGTTCGCGAACGCGGTCACCAGCTCGGTGACCAGCGCGCCGTTGAGCCCGGCGACCTTGACGGGCCTGGTGCTGTTCGTCATGCTGCCGTCGCCGAGGGACCCGGCCAGGTTCTGCCCGCACGCGTACACGGTGCCGTTGGCGTCGTAGATGTCGTGATTGCTCGCCCCCGCGGCGGTGGTCACGTGCGACAAGGGGAGCCTGACCGGCGTCAGGTACGTTTTGTGGTTCCCCATGCAGAGCTCGCCGCCGCCATTGTGGCCCCAGCCCCACACGTTTCCCTTGGTGTCGATCGCGATGGCGCTGTCGAACGGCTCGACGTCAATGGGGATAGACGCGATCTTGACGCCTTTCGGAAAGTGCACCCGCACCGGCCTGGTGAACGAGTCCGCCCGCTTGCCGTCGCCGAGCTCGCCCTGGGCGCCGAGGCCCCACGCATAGAGCGCGCCGCTGGTCAGCAGCGCGTACTCGGTCGAGTTCGAGGTCGCGATCTGGGCCACCTGGCCGGGCAGGGCGAGCGGGGTTGGCATCGTGCGCGTGTCATAGTTCACGCCCTTCGCCCCGCCGAAGAACGTCCCCCAGTGCTCGACCGTGCCGGTGACCGGCGGCTCGGCCGTGGCCACCGGGCGCCTGTCCGGCGGGGGTGACGTCGACGGCGGGTCAGACGAGCAGCCGGCGGCGACCACCATGGCCAGGACGGCGGCGCACAGCCCGGTGCCGGCCGGCGAGGACGCCCTGACCTGCCTCGCCGCACCGGCGCTACGGATGTTCCTGGCCGCGGACCGCGGCGATGTTCTTGTCAGCCTGATGAGGTTCACAGAGGGGACAATATTGGCAATCCTTGGGTGAAACTTACCGATCCCCCTATAGAGCCCTGGCTGCGCCCATTGGCTGGCATGGCCGCGGTATCAGTTCTCCGTGGTGAGCAGCCGGTCCATGATCCGCAGGCTGGCCTGAAGCGCCGAGACCGGAACGCGCTCGTCGGTGCCGTGGAACATCGCGTAGTAGTCATAGCCCGGCGGCAGGACCAGCGGGGTGAACCCGTAGCACGCCATGCCGAGGCGCGCGAACTGCTTGGCATCGGTGCCACCGCTCATGCAGTACGGCACCACGGTCGCGTCAGGATCTTCGCTCACCAGGGCGGCGGACATGGCGCTGACCAGCGGCCCGTCCAGCGGGGCGGTCACCGGCGGCTCGCGGTGGGCGTACTCCCAGGTCACCCTCGGGCCGGTCAGTTCGTCGAGGGTGGCGGCGAACTCGTCCTCGCAGCCCGGCAGCACCCGGCCGTCCACGTAGGCCACCGCCTCACCCGGGATGACGTTCACCTTGCCGCCGGCCCGGAGCATGGTCGGGTTTGCGCTGTTGCGCACCGTCGCCGACACCAGCGCGGCGGCCGGGCCGAGGCCGCCGAGCCGCTCGGCGACGACCGCGGCGTCGGCCCCGTTCCCGTACTGGACCACCTCGCCGATCGCGGCGATCGCCGCGCGCACCGCCGGGATCAGCCGCACCGGCCACTGGTGCTCGCCGATTCTGATGACGGCCTCGGCCAGCCGGATCACCGCGTTGTCCCCGTTGGGCTTGGAACCGTGCCCGGAGGTGCCGCGGGCGGTCAGCTTCAGCCACGCCGTGCCGCGCTCGGCCGACGCCACCGGGTACAGCCGCAGGCCCGGCGCGGCGTGGAAGGTGAATCCGCCGGACTCGCCGATCGCCTCGGTGCAGCCCTCGAAGAGGCTGGCGTGCCGGTCCACCAGCCAGCGCGCGCCGTAGGCCGCCGTGTCTTCCTCGTCCGCGGTGAACGCCAGCACGATGTCCCGGCGCGGGCGCCGCCCGCTCCGCGCCCATTCCGTCGCCAGGGCCAGCAGCACGGCCACGGCATTCTTCATGTCCACGGCGCCGCGGCCCCACAGAACGTTGTCGCGCACCTCGCCACCGAACGGATGCACGGACCAGTCCGCCGGGTCGGCGGGCACCACGTCGAGGTGACCGTGCAGCAGCAGCCCCGGCGCGCTCGGGTCGGCGCCGCGAACCCGGGCAACCACGTTGGCCCGGCCCGGTGCCGACTCCAGCAGCGCCGGCTGCAGCCCGGCCTCGCTCAGCACGGCCGCCGCATACTCGGCAGCCTCGCGCTCGTTGCCGTCCCCGCCGCCGCGGTTGGTCGTGTCGAACCTGATCAGGTCGGCGGCGAAGGTGGTCACCTCGGTGGCGGCGGTGTTCATGCCGCCGCCCTGCCCGCGCCGCCCGCCGGCTGCAGCGGCGGATCGAGCAGCCGCAGCGTCCTGGTGCCCGCGTCGAGCTCAGCGGCGATGCCGATGGGAAAGGCCTGGAAGTGCCCGCCGTGCCCGACGTTCGCCCAGGCGATCACCGGCACACCGAGGTCACCGAGCCGCTCGGAGAGGACCGCGGAGATCAGTTCCGGTTCCCCGCAGCCGGTGAACGAGCCGCAGATGACCGCCGCGACACCGCGGAGGTAGCCGGACCGCCGGAGCTGGGTGAGCATCCGGTCCAGCCGGTACTCCTCCTCGCTTACGTCCTCGATCAGGAGGATGCCGCCCTCGGCGGGCCACGAGGTGTCGGTGCCGATCGACGAAGTCAGCAGCGTCAGCGTGCCGCCCATGGTCCTGCCCACCGCCGTCCCGCCCACGATCGTGGTCGCATCCGGATAGCTGATCACCGTGGAGCGCTCCGGGTGCATGAGCGCGCGCAGCATCGACCCGAACGAATAGTGCGCCGACGGGCCGCCCGACGTGACCATGGGGCTGAACAGCGACGCCCAGCCGAGCTGGCGCCCGGCGGCCTCGAGCACGGCCGTCACGTCGGAGAATCCGGCCAGCACCTTCGGCGGGCCGTCGCCGATGCCGCTCAGGTCGACGGCCTCCAGCGTTCGCTGTGCGCCCGATCCGCCGATCGCGAAGATGATGCCGGCGATGGCCGGATCGCTCAGCGCGGCGCGCAGGTCGGCGGCGCGCAACGCGTCGTCGCCCGCCAGGTACGGGCGGACGCTGCCCTGGTCCCGCGCCGACGGGTACACGACGGGCTCCAGGCCGGCGAACCGCAGCACGTCCAGGCCGACCTCGAGATCCGCCTGGCCGGCCGGGCTGCTCGCCGATAGGATCGCCACCCGGTCCCCCGGGCGCAGCGCCGGCGGCCGCGCCAGCGACGCCGGCCGGGCAATCGTCCCCGCATTCTCCACCTGGGCTCGTCCCCCTCTTTACTGTGAACGCGCGGCCGGGTCGGACTCGGCCGACGTCAGGTCGGCCAGGTGACAGGCGATCAGGCTCTGCTCTCCGGTCCCCGCGGCCAGCACCGGAACGTCCTGGCCACGGCATAGCATGCCGCGCGGATCGTCCGGGCCGAGCGCGGCATGCCGCGGGCAGCGCGGGTGAAATCGGCAGCCCGCCGGGATCGCCGTCGGGTCGGGCGGCTCACCGGGCAGGATGACCGGCTGCTGATCCCCCTGGTGGTCCGGCAGCACCGAGATGAGCGCGCGGGTGTAGGGATGCTTCGGGCGCAGCAGCACGTCGGCGACGGGGCCGACCTCCACGATCCGGCCGAGGTACATCACCGCCACCCGGTCGGCGATGTTCCAGGCCACGCCCAGGTCGTGACTGACGACGAGCGCCGACAGCGAGAGCTGATCACGCAGGTCCAGGATCAGCTTGAGGATCTCGCCGCGCACCGACGCGTCGAGTGACGACACCGGCTCGTCGGCGATGATCACCGAGGGGTCGAGGGCCAGCGCGCCGGCGATGACGACCCGCTGCTGCTGCCCGCCGGACAGCTCGTGCGGGTAGCGCGCGGCGTAGTGATCGGGAGGCCGCAGGCCGCAGCGCGACAGCGCGGAGTACACGCGCTCCGCCAGATTGCCGCGCAGGTGGTGCAGCCTGGGTCCCTCGGCGACGCCGTCGAAGACGTTCTGCCGCGGGTTCAGCGCGCTGGAGGGGTCCTGGAGCACGAGCTGAACGTGCCGCCGGTATTCCTTGAGCGCCGCGCCGGAGTAGCGCAGGGCGTTCCCCTGGTGCCGCACCTCGCCGCTGGTCGGCCGGATCAGCCCGACCAGCGCACGCGCCAGCGTGCTCTTGCCGCAGCCCGACTCGCCGATCAGGGCGAGGATCTCGCCCCGCCCGATGCTGAGGTTCACACCGTCGACCGCGCGGGCTGCGCCGCGCCGGCGGGTGGCCGGGTACACGACGCTGAGGTCGCGCACCTCGATCTCCGGGCCGGCCTCTGGATCCCGGGATGGCGCCGAGCCCGCGGCATCCGCGGTCGTGGCCCGCGGCGCCACGCCGGCCAGCGTGGGGTCGAGCACCCTGAGGCAGGCCGATTCGCGCTCCGGGCCGGCCGGCCACAGCTCCACGTCACGCGTGCGGCACTCGTCCATCACCACCGGGCAGCGGGGCGCGAACGGGCAGCCGGCCTGCTCGGCCCGCAGGTCGGGTGGCTCGCCCGGCAGCCCGGCGGGTGCGAGCCGCGACGCCGGGTCCCCGGTCTCCGGGAACGCGCGGGACAGCGTGTCGGTGTAGGGATGAGCCGGCTTGGCCAGGACATCGCGGGACGGGCCGATCTCGGCCAGCCGCCCCGCATACATGACCGCCAGCCGCTCGCAGGTGCCAGCCAGCACCGACAGGTCGTGACTGATCATGATCATGCAGATCTGCCGCTCCCGGACCAGCTCGGTGAGCAGCCGGAGGATCTGCGCCTGGACGATCACATCCAGCGCGGTCGTCGGCTCGTCGGCGATGATCAGGTCCGGCTGGCAGGCCAGCGCCATCGCGATCATCACGCGCTGCCGCTGGCCGCCGGACAGCTCGTGCGGGTAGCTGGCCGCCCGCCGCGCGGACACGCCGACGCTGTCCAGCAGCTCAGCCGCCCTGGTGTCCGCCGCGCGCCTGGTCACCTGCTCGTGCAGCACGATCGGCTCGCGGATCTGGGCGCCGATCTGCTGCACCGGGTTCAGCGAGCTCATCGCGCCCTGAAAAACCACCGACGCGCCGGCCCAGCGGACGGCGCGGAGCTTCTGCCACCCCAGGCCGACGATGTCGTCGCCCTTGAACAGGATCCGGCCGCCGATCGCCGCGGTGGCGGGCAGCAGCCGCAGCAGGCTGTGCGCGACGGTGGTCTTGCCGCAGCCGGACTCGCCGGCCATGCCCAGGGTCTGGCCGCCGTCCAGCGCGAAGCTGACGCCGCGCACCGCCCGCACGGCCGCGCCGCCGCTGCCATAGGTCACCGTGAGGTCGCGCACCTCCAGCAGGGCCGCCACGTTACCTCGCGATCCGCGGATTGAGGATGTTCTCCACCGCCCGGCCGATCATGGTGAACCCGAGCACCACGATCACGATCGCCACGCCCGGCGGCAGGATGTACCACCAAGCGCCGGCGGTCACCGCGCCCTGGTTGAGCGCCTGGTTGATCATGGAACCCCACGACACGTCCGTCGGGTTCCCCAGCCCGAGGAAGGTCAGCGTGGTGGCGGACAGGATCGCGGTGGCGATCGTCAGCGTGCCCGAGACCAGAATGAACGGCGCGACGTTCGGCAGCACCTGCCGCCGCAGCAGCTGCGTGTCGCCCGCACCGAGGGCCCTGGCGCGCTCGATGAACGGCCGCGCCTCCACGGCCAGGGTCTGCGCCCTGATCAGCCGTGCCGTGCCCGGCCACGACGTGACCGCGATCGCGATGATGATCGAGCTCTCGCCCTGGCCGAGCACCGCGGCGAGCGCGATCGCCAGCGGCAGCGCCGGCAGTGCGATGAACCAGTCCGTGACCGCCATCAGCACCCGCGAGACCGCGCCGCCGTAGTGGCCGGCCAGCAGGCCGATCGAGCTGCCCAGGATCATCGTCAGCACGGTGGCGATGAGGCCGATCGCCAGCGACTCGCGCGCCCCCCAGATCAGCAGGTCGAGCACGGACCGGCCGGCCTGGTCGGTGCCGAGCGGGAAGCGCAGCGAGGGCGGTGCGAGCGTCGGCCCGGGCGCGTTGATCACGTCCAGGTCGCTGGGGTGGATGAACAGCGGCGCCGCCACCGCGAGCACGGTGACCGCGAGCAGGATCGCCAGCCCGGCCATGGCACCGCGGTTGGCGGCGAACGCCCGCCCGAACCGGCGCAGCGCCACCAGCCGTGGCGGGGCGGCGGGGACGGCGGCTGCCTGGGTCGCGGCGCTCATGCCCGGCGCACCCGCGGGTCGAGGTAGCGGTACAGCAGGTCGGCCAGCAGGTTGAACACGATCACCGACGCGCTGAACACGAGGAACGTGCCCTCGAGCAGCGGCAGGTCGGGGATCTGCAGCGCCTGGTACGTGAGGTAGCCGAGGCCCGGCCACGAGTACACGGTCTCCACCGTGATCGCCCCGCTGACCATGGTGCCGACCTGCAGGAAGATCAGCGTCACCGACGGCAGCAGCGCGTTGGGCACCGCGTGCTTGCGGCGGACGTCGGCGTCGCGCAGGCCCTTGGCCCTGGCGGTGAGCAGGTACGCGTTGCCCTGCTCGTCGAGCATCGACGACCTCATGATGAGCTGGTACTGCGCGAAGATCACCAGCACGAGCGTGACGCAGGGCAGCACGAGATGCCGTGCCACGTCGAGAATGTGGTCGGGCGTGAAGCCGCCCGGGGTCCCCGGCGTGGACATGCCGCCCGCGGGAAACAGCGCCGGGATCGGCCCGAAGCCGACGCTGAACAGCACGAGCAGGATGATCCCCAGCCAGAACGTCGGCACCGACCACAGCGTGATCGAGGTCCCGGTGGAGGCGCGGTCGAGGATGCTGCCGGGACGCCAGCCACTGCGGATGCCCAGCCACATGCCGAGCAGCACCGAGAGCACCGTCGAGCTGCCCATCAGCAGCAGCGTCGGCCACAGCCGCTGGGCGATCAGCGTCGCTACCGGGGTCTGGAACTGCCACGAGTAGCCGAGGTTGCCGTGCAGGGTGTTGGCCACGAAGTGGCCGAACCGCTCCCAGATGGGCTCGTTCAGCCCCAGCTGCTTGATCAGGAACGCCATCTGCTTGGGGCTGGTCACCCGGCCCCGGGTGAGCGTCGCGACCGGGTCGGACGGCATCAGGCTGAAGATGATGAAGCCGACCACCAGCAGCACGGCGAAGCTGACCACGGCGGCGGCCACCTTGCGTGCCAGGTAGCTCAGGAAGTCCCCGCCACCGGGGCCCCCGCCCGGTGGCGGGGACTCCAGGGCCTCGAGACCCTGCGCCGACAGCGGCGCCGAGGTACTGCTCAACGCGCCGCTACTCCCGTTCGGCGGCCGTCGCCCGGCGCCGGAACACGACAGCCGCCACGACGGCCGCCGCAACCACCACGACCGCGATCACGATCCACAGCGCGGGGCTGGCCGAGGACCCCGAGCTCGCCGCCAGCGGGGCCGCGGTCCGCCAGTTGATGAACAGGTTCTGCTGCGGGTAGAAGCCCTTCGCGTTGGCCGTGCCGTAGAAGAAGCCGGTGGCGTCGTTGCTGCGCACCGCGCCGAGGTTGTCCGGGTAGTACAGGATGACGTCGACGGCGTTGCTGTACAGGATGCTCTGCATCTGGTCGATGGTCTTGACCCGCTCGGCCGTGCTGAACTCGGTGGACTGCTGGTCGAACAGCTTGTCGTAGGCCTGGTTGCAGAAGAACGCGTCCGTGTTGCCAGCGCTCGTGCTGCTGGCCGGCAGGTCGCCGCAGGTCTGGATCGACAGCAGGTACGTGGGATCCGGGCCGGTGGACCACGTGTCGGACAGCATGTCCCAGTCGCCCTTGGGCAGGTCGCTGTTGAGCTGGTTGAAGCTCATCGCCTGCACGTCCACGCCGATGCCGACCGCCTTGAGCCACTCCTGCAGGTACGGCGCCATCGCGGCGTCCGCCGGCTCGTCGGAGTGGATGCCCAGCCGCAGCACCAGCGGCTTGTGCGTCGACGGGTCGATCCGGACGCCGTTCGGCCCCATCTTGTACCCGGCCGCGTCGAGGATCTGCTCCGCCTTGGCCGGGTTGTAGGACAGCGAGTCCGAGGCCGGCGGCGTCCACACCCACTGCGGGTAGGCGGGCGGCAGGTAGCCCGACCCCGCCACCGCCAGGCCGTCCCAGACCTTGGACACCAGTTCCTGCTTGTTGATGGCCAGCTCGACCGCCTCCCGCACCCGCGGATCCAGCAGCGCCGAGTTGCCGTTGCCGAAGTGCTGGCCCTTCTGCGTCTGCGCGCCGGGATTGAGTTCGATCGCGGTCCAGGCGTTGGACACCGACGGGAACAGCGAGATGTCCTTGGTGTGCTTCAGCGCTTCGTACTGGGTCGCGGTGAGGTCGTCGATCTCGTCGAGCTGGCCACTGCGCAGCGCCGCGACGGCGGCGTCGCCGTTGGTGAAGTACTGGATGATCAGCGTCTTGAACTTCGGCGCACCCATGTAGAAGTTCGGGTTCGCGGTGAGCGTCGCGTACTGGTTCGGCACGTAGCCGGTGGCGATCCACGGCCCGTAACCCACCACCGGGAAGTTCATGTTCTTGAAGTTGGCCAGGTTCGGCACCTCCTTGGCCCAGATGTGCTCGGGCACGATGGGAATGCCGGTGATCGGGACGCTCACGTAGAGCATGTTGGCTTCGGGCTGCTTGGTCGTGATGACCAGCGTGGTGGCGTTCGGCGCGGTCACGCTCGCGAAGTTGGCGACGAGCGCGCCGTTGGCGGTGCCCGCCACCGAGTTGTGCATGATCAGGTTGAAGGTCCAGGCGGCGTCCTGGGCGGTGATCGGCTTGCCGTCCGACCACTTCAGCCCGGAGCGGATCTTGAAGGTCCAGGTGAGCTTGTCCGGCGAGACCGACCACGAGGTCGCCAGGTACGGCTGCGGCTGTCCCTGCTCGTTGATCGTGGTGAGCGACGGGTAGATGTCGCCGATCACGTTGAGGTCGGCGTTGAAGTAGGCCAGGAACGGGTTGAACGTGGAGAACGCCGTGTCCGCTTCCACCCGCAGGGTCGGCCCCGTCGACGCCACTGCGGGCGCGGCCGCGGCCGCCAGCGTGAGGCCGCTGGCCAGCGCCAGGGCGAGTGCCGCGGCCCCGATGGGCGCGAGGCGGGACCGGGCGGGCC
>JASHQP010000198.1 GCA_030039095.1 Streptosporangiaceae bacterium | reverse complement strand
CGGACGCGCGCAGCGACGCGACCACCTCGCCGCGGCCCGCGATGTCCGTGAGCTGGCGGGTCAGTAGCGCCGTCATGATCCCGCGGCGTCTGTGTGACGGGAGCACGCCCACGTGGGTCACCGCGGCGTGCGGCACACGGGTGCCGCCGGGCACGGTCAGCCAGCTGGTGTAGGCGTCGGCGCTGCCGACGATCTTGTCCTTGTCGAAGGCGCCCAGCGTCCGCCCGGGTTCATGGAGCTTGGCCACCTCGTACTCGGCCGCGAACGGGATACCGATCATCGCGCTCCGGAATACCTCCGCCGCCTGGGCAACGTCCTCCGGGCTGGTAAGTGAGCGGATGTCGTGGCCTTTAGCCGTGCCCGCCTCGGATGACCGGATAGACGTGGCTGTCATACAGGTGACCGATCCTTGGCCGTGTACTGGTTGGCTGGATAGGGGAGACCCAGATGGTCCCGGAGCGTGCTGCCGTTGTAGTCGCGGCGGAACAGGCCGCGGTCCTGGAGGATCGGGACCACGTGGTCCGCGAAGGCCGCTAGCTGGCCGGGTGCGGCGCCGCCGTGCAGGATGAAGCCGTCGGCGGCGCCTCCCTCGAACCAGCCCTGGATCGAGTCGGCGATCTGCTCCGGCGAGCCCACTACCCGTTGGCCGAACGCCGCGAGGGTCTTCTGCAGGAACTCCCGGACGGTCCCGCTCTGCTGCGCGAGCGCCCGGTAGCCGGCCAAGGCGGTCTGGTGGGTCTGAGTCGAGGCCGGGAATGCTGTGTCGGGCACCGGCCCGTCGGGGTCGGCGCCGATCACGTTGACCTCAACCTCGGACAGCCACCCCGCCTGGTACTCCAGGCTGGTGTGCTCCAGGATGTCGGCATCGATCGCCCTGGCCTCAGTCTCTGTCGAGCCGACGACGAAGCCGAGGGAGGGAGTGATCAGCGGCGGCGCCGCGCGGCCGAAGCGGCGTGCCTGTGCGTGAACGTCGCGGTAGAACTGCTGGCCGCGCTCCAGGTTGAGCTGGCCGGTGAAAATGACCTCGGCGTGCTGGGCCGCGAACCTGCGGCCGGTCTCTGAGGAGCCCGCCTGGAAGATGACCGGCTGCCCCTGGGCGGACCGTGATGCGCCGAGCGGGCCTCTGACGTCGAAGTATTCGCCGTGGTGGTGCGCGACATGGATGCGGGAGACGTCGTTGTAGATGCCGCCAGCGCGGTCATCGATGATCGTGCCCTCATCCCAGGAATCCCAGAGCTTGCGGACCACTTCCAGGGCTTCCTCGGCCCGCCGGTAGCGGTCGTCGTGTGGCGTGTAGGTGCTACCGAAGTTGTCCGCTGCGGCCTGTGCGAAGCTGGTGACGAGGTTCCAGCCGGCCCGGCCGCCGCTGAGATGATCGAGAGAAAGGAACTGGCGCGCCAAGTGGTACGGGGCCTGATGGGTGGCCGAACCGGTTGCCACCAGCCCGATCCGCTGTGTCACGGCGGACAGCGCTGAGCTGAGCGTCACCGGCTCGAAGTCCTCGGTGACCTTGTACGCCCACGTTGCCTCGGGACCGAAGTTGAGGATGTCCGCGAAGAAGATGGCGTCGAACTTGGCACGCTCCGCCAGTTGTGCGTTGCCGATCACGTATCTGAGAACACCGGCGGGCGTGGTGTCGACCCCGGGCCGCCGCCAGCTTCCGCTGCCGAAGTGCGGATTGCCCATCAAGAGCAGGTGTAGCTGCGGCGCTGAGATGGAAGCCTCCTTTGTAGGCGGTGCAGATGGGTCTCGCTACAACATGACGGTGGACGAGGCGGGATCGCGCAGGTGGGTGATGATGTCCACGACGAGCGTCGACGCGATGAAGACGACCGAGGCGAACACGGTCGTCGCGATCACCACGGGGAAGTCGCCGTTGAGGGCGGAGTTGATCGCCAGGCGGCCTACGCCGTCGATGCCGAAGATCTCCTCGGCCACGATGGCGCCGCCCAGGATGCCGGCGAATTCCAGGCCGCTGAGCGTGATAACGGGGTTGAGCGCCGCCTTGAGCGCGTAGCTGAAGTACACCCGGCGCTCGCTGACGCCCTTGGCCCGGGCCGATCGGATGTAGTCGGCGCTCAGGACGTCGAGCATGCTCGCCCGCACCACCCGCTGGAACACCCCGATTTCGGCGATCGCCACTGTCGCCCAGGGCAGCAGGAGGTGCTGTGCCCACTGCAGCGGGTTCTGGGTGATGGGCACGTATCCACCGTCGGGAAATATGTGGATGCCAGCGTTGCCGAGCTCGAAAAACAGGACGTAGGAGAGGACCACCCCGGTCACGAACGTCGGGACCGCCAGGCCGACATAGGAGAAACCGGAGACCGTGCGGTCAACCCACGATCCGGGGTGCCACGCCGATGCGACTCCGAACAGCAGCGACAGCGTCATCCAGATAATGACGGCGCCCAGCGCGAGCGAAGCGGTCGCCTGCACCTTCGACAGGACGAGCGGCGTCACGGCGGTCTGCTCGTGGAACGAGTAGCCGAACGACGGTGGCCAGCGGAGGATGCCCGTCTCGACACCCTCGATCTTTGAGCCACCGAAAAAGTAGTGCCACAGCTGGGTGTACCACGGCTGGTCGAGGCCGAGTGCTGCCTTAAGCTCCGCGATCTGCCGCCCGGTCGCGTTACGGGGCAGGAGCGTCGCGGCCGGGTTCTGGTAGGCGAGGCGGGTCATGCCGAACGTGGCGATGAGAACGATGATCAGCGTCATGACCGACCGGCCGACGCGCCGCAGGATGAACGCCCACATCGCTACCTGCCGGGTCCGTTGGGATCGAGAACGTTGCGGAACCCACCGCTGACGGCGTTGAAGCCGAGAACCAGCAGGAGCAATGTGATGGCCGGTGCCAGGAGATACCAGGGCTGGACGGTGTAGAGGTTGGTGCTCTGCGCGTCGGAGATGATGTTCCCGAGGCTCGGGTTGGGCGGAAGAATCCCGATTCCCAGGAATGACATCGTCGCCTCCGCCACCATGTTCTGCGGAAGCTGGACGGCCCAGTAGACGGCCACGGCCGGGGTCACCAGTGGCAGGATCTCCCGGAAGATGATCCGCCGGTTGCCCGCCCCGAGGGTGCGTGCGGCTTCGACGAACGGCCGGGACCGGATGTCCTGGGTCAGGCCGCGGGTGAGCCGAGCGAAGTAGGTCCAGGCGAAGGCGGAGATCACGATGATCACCAGCAGGACCGGGCTCACGATCGAGTTGCCGCTGGAGGATCGGTTCAAGGTCACCAGGCTCAGCGCCGTGACCACGAACGGGAACGAGAGCACGACGTCGATGATCTGCGAGAGCACCCGGTCGACCAGGCCGCCGAAGTAGCCGGCGAACAGGCCGACGGTCGTTCCGACGATCATGGCGATCGTGGTGGCCGGCACTCCGACGAGCAGCGACACTCGCGCGCCGTACAGGGTTCTGATGAAGATGTCACGGCCGCTGGCGTCCGTGCCGAGCCAGAAGCTGCTGTTCGGCCCGACCGGGATCCCGTCAGGGGAGAGCCCGGTGTTCTGGAACTGGGCATCGGGACCATGGCCCGTGATGGCCGCGAACAGCGGCGCTGCGAGCGCGAGCACCACCATGATCCCTACGATGACGATGCCGAAGGTGAATTCGCGTTCACGCCAGAGGCGCGAGAAAAGCGAGCCCGGACGCAGGTCCCTCGGCGCCCGGTCAGCCGGCGCGAGAGCCTCGATCTCGGGATCTACCGGAAAGGGCAGTTCAGTCATCCCGGGACACCCCGTTGGCGAGGGCACTCAGCTCGTTGGGCCGCCCGCGGCGCTTGCCAGGAACCGAGTCGATCAGAAGCCGCGTGTACGGATCCCGGGCGCTCTCGAACACGCTGCGTGTCGGCCCGCTCTCGACCACCCGGCCTGCGTTGAGCACGAGCACGCGGTCACAAAGCTCGGCGATCACGGACAGATCGTGGGAGACGAACAGGAACGAGACGCCGAGTTGCTCCCTGAGTCCATGGATGAGGGTCAGGATCTGGGCCTGAGTCGTGACGTCGAGTGCTGAAACGGGCTCGTCGGCGACGACCAAGTCGGGCTTGAGCGCCAGCGCGCGGGCGATGGCGACCCGCTGGCGCTGCCCGCCGGAGAGATGGGCGGGGTACCGATCGACTATGGCGGGCGGCAGCTCTACGCGCCGCAGCAGGTCAGCTATTTCCTCCTGGATCTGAGCCTTCGCGCGGCTGCCCTCGAGTTCGAATGGCTCGGCGAGGATTGACCCGATGCGCCGTCGGGGGTTGAGGCTGCCATAGGGGTCCTGGAAAACCACCTGAATTCGCGAACGCGTTTCCCTGCTGAGATGAGGGTGGAGCCGGCCTGGCTCGTTGTAGGTCTGGCCATCGAGGGCAACGCTGCCTGACGTGGGCCGGATCAGACCGGAGACAACCCGGCCGATCGTGGACTTGCCGGAGCCGGACTCACCGACGAGCCCGACGATCTCGCTCTTGGCGATCTCGAAGCTCACCCCGTTCACGGCGCTGACGGACCGGCGCCTGCTGCCGCGGGTGCTGAACTCCTTCGTGATGCCGGACACGGCGAGCAGCGGGACCGAGTCGCCCGACGGCGCGCGCTGGCGTGCGCTTCCCAGCCGTACGTGCTGCGCAGCGTTCAGCAGTGCAGCGGTGTACGGGTGCTGCGGGTCGGTGTAGATGTCGTCGGCGGTGCCCGCCTCGACCACTTCACCCGACTTCATCACGACGATGTCGTCGGCGATGTCAGACACGACCGCCAAGTCGTGGCTCACGAAGATCAGCGCGGTGTTGTGATCCTGCTGCAGACGATGCAGCAGCCGCAGGATTCCGGCCTGGACGGTCACGTCCAGCGCGGTGGTCGCCTCGTCGGCGATCAGCAGGGCCGGGTTGAGCGCGATCGCCGCGGCGATCATCGCGCGCTGACGCATCCCCCCGGAGAAGTGCACCGGGTAGTCGCCAACCCGGCGCTCCGGCTCCTTGATTCCCACCTCCGTCAGCAGGTCGATGACCCGCCGCCGCCGCTGCGCGCGCGAGACCTTCTGATGAGCCGTGATGGCGTCGCCGACCTGCTGGCCAATGGTCTTGAGGGGGTGCAGGTTGCTCAGCGGATCCTGGAAAACGAAGCCGATCTCCTTGCCGCGCACCTTGCGCAGTTCCCTTGGCTGAAGGCCGACGAGATCAACGCCGTTGTGCAGCGCCTTGCCCTGCACAACGGCGTTACTCACCCCGAGCAGCCCGGTCGCCGCAAGCAGCGACACGGTCTTGCCCGAACCGGACTCGCCCACGATCGCGAGAGTCTTTCCGGCATCCACCGAGAACGAGACGTTGCGCACCGCGTCCACCCGGGTGTGCTCCAGGACGAAGCTGACGCTCAAGTTCTCAACCGAGAGGACCGGTCCCCGTCCGGTGGGCGACGCCTGGCCTGGCAGGCTTGGCTTATTTGCCATTTACGACGCTGACTGCCGTGATGTCCGGGGCCACCGGGAGGTTCGCCCACTCGAAGTGGCGAATGCGGCTCGACGTTATGGCGACTGCGTTGATGGTGATCAGCGGTATGTACGGCAGCTGCTCGGATGCGTAGTGATCCGCCTCCTCCCAGTACGGTGCCTGGTTGGCAGCCTCCTCCGCTTCCGTCACGTACTTGTTGAAGACAGGGCTGTTGAAGCAGATGCCGTAGTTGGTGGCACCGCATCCGTCGGCGACCTGCGAATCGAGCTGGCCTCCCAGCATCTGACGGGAGTCATCGCCCTGGAAGTCTGGATCGTCCACGCCGGTCAGGTTCAGGTCCCACGCCGACTTCGGGTTTTCCAGATAGGCGGCGAAGCTGGAGGCGGGCAGCTGAATGAGGTTCAAGGTGATGCCCGCCTTTGCGAGATCACTCTTGAGTGTTGTGGCGAGCTCGGCGCCATTGGAGCCGTTCTCGTCCACAGTTTCATAGATCGCGTTGAACGTGATCCCGTGTGGATATCCGGCCTCCGCGAGCAGCTGCTTTGCCTTGGCGGGATCGCCCTCGTTGTTTGGGGTCGGATACGGATCGTACTTGACGTAACCGACCTGAGTGGGAATCAGGATCTGATGGTTTGGCTGTGCGACGACGCTGCCCCCGAAGAGCTGAACGATGTGCTGGTAGTTAATGGCATACGCCAGCGCCTGGCGCACCTTCAGGTTGCGGAGGGCCTTGCCTCCGGCCGAGTTGTTGTACGGCGTGTCGTTGACGTTGATGAAATCCTGGCCGCCGCCGATGGACGAGTGGATGTAAGGACTGTGCTGCGCCTCGTAGGTGGCGATCGTGGAGACGGGCGGGGTACCCAGGTACAGCGCGAGGTCGGCCGAGCCGGACTGGATCGCCTGCACGACGGCGCTGGCCGTGTTCGTCGTGAAGTTGACCACGATCTTGTTGACATACGCCGGCCGTGCGGGATCTGCTGCCGCGTTGTAGTGCGCCACCTTGGTAAGAGTCAGCTCCTTGCCCGGAGCGTAGGAAGAAATGTAATAAGGGCCGCTCGACGGGAAGTGCTGGCGGAGCGCAAGCGAGTCGGGAATGTAATTGCCGACGACGTTCTCGGGCATCGGGGTCACGAAGTTCATCGTGAGAATGCTCAGGAAGTCGGTCGCCTTCTGCTTTAGATGGAAGACGACCGTTGTCGGGTTGGGGGCAGTCACCGAGGGAATCGGGTGTGCGTTGATCCACGCCGTGACCGCAGCCTCGGTGCCGGGCTTCACGTCCTTCGCCTCCTCGGTGCAGTACTGCTGGAACCCGAGCAAGGTCGCGTTGTAATAGGTGGGGTCGGCGACCTGCTTGTTGACATCGCAGAATCGCTCGACCGCGTAGACAAAGTCCTTGGCCACGATCGCCTGATGGGTAGAGCCTGAGTAGTAGATGTCGGGGCGCAGGTGAAACGTGTAGGTGAGACCGTCCG